>JACRCG010000234.1 GCA_016219145.1 Deltaproteobacteria bacterium
ATCGTTCAAACGACTATTATCTGGGAGTTCTTCAGGAACTGCGTAAGCTTCCTGCTGAAACCGAATGGTTCGAATGCAAGCATAACAACGACAATCCGGAAGAGATTGGCGAATACCTTTCCGCTCTGGCAAACTCAGCCGCATTTACCGGCAAGACGAATGCCTATCTGGTGTGGGGAGTTGATAACCTGACCCATGAAATCATTGGCACCACTTTCCGCCCCATACTCTGCAAAATAGGGAACGAAGAGCTGGAAAGCTGGTTGCTGCGCCAGCTTGCGCCCAAGATCAATTTCCGTTTCCATGAAATAGTGGCTGGCGAAAGTACGGTTGTTCTTCTGGAGATCGGCGCGGCTTTCCGTCACCCAGTACAGTTCAGGAATACCGAATATATCCGGGTTGGCTCTTACAAAAAGAAGCTCAAGGATTTTCCGGAAAAAGAGCGGGAGTTGTGGCGCGTTTTTGACAAGACCCCTTTTGAGCGCGAAATAGCTGCTGAAAATATCGGGCCGGAAGAACTGTTTCGTTTGCTGGATTATCCAGCCTATTTCGACCTGTTGAAATCCCCCTTGCCGGAATCCCGTGATGGTATACTGGCGGCGTTACAAGCTGATGAAATTATTGCACCCGGAAAAAGCGGCAAGTGGAACATCACGAATCTTGGCGCCGTGATGTTTGCAAAGAAGCTTTCCGATTTCCGCAGCCTGAAACGCAAAGCGGTTCGCGTCATTCAATATAAAGGAGAAAACCGGGTAGTAACAGTTCGGGAGCAGGAAGGAGCCAAGGGGTATGCCTGCGGATTTGAGGGGCTGATCGGCTTTGTCATCAATCTGTTGCCCAGCAATGAGGTCATTGGGCAGGCGTTACGGCGTGAAGTCTGAAGTGGCGCCGATTATTGGGACAGGTGTATAAGCAATGAATCGACCCAAAAAGGAGAGATTCTATGCCGCAACATCGGAAACGTCACAGCGCAGATTTTAAAGCCAAGGTTGCCTTGGCAGCACTTTCGGAGTCAAAGACTCTGGCTGAACTTGCCACCGAGTACAAGGTTCATCCGACACAGATAACCCGCTGGAAACAGGAGCTTGCCGAAAATGCCGTTGACCTGTTTGGCAAGGGCAAGAAGAAAGAAGTCAACCATGAGGCCGAAATGGCTGAGCTCTACCGTCAGATCGGCAAGCTCAAGGTTGAGAATGATTTTTTGTCGCATCTGCCCGGTCTGAGCTTGATCGGGCGCAGAAACAGCAAGTGATCGCCACTGGTCATCCTGAAGTTTCTGTTGAGCGCCGCTGCAAACTTCTTGGGATACCACGTTCCAGTTATTACCGTGGCCCCGCTTCCGGTCTTCGTTCAGGCGACCTGGAGTTGATGCTAAAAATAGATAAACTGTACATGGAGCATCCCTGGATGGGAAGCCGTTCACTGGCCAACCACATCACGACTCCAGAGAATCCACTGGGGCGAGATCGTGCTCGTCGCTTGATGCTCATCATGGGTATCGAATCATTGGCTCCGAAACCGGGCACCAGCAGGCGGCAACCCAAGCACCCGGTCTACCCGTATCTGCTGCGTGGAGTCACTATTGACAAGCCCAATCAGGTCTGGGCGATTGACATTACCTACATCCCTATGCACAAGGGATTCATGTACCTGATTGCTATCATGGACTGGGCAACCAGAAAGGTTCTGTCCTGGCGACTGTCCAACACATTGGATACGAGATTCTGTGTCGAGGCGCTCAAGGAGGCGCTGTTCAAATACGGCACACCAGAGATTTTCAACACTGACCAGGGGTGCCAGTTTACCAGCGAGGCGTTCACGTCCGTCCTCAAAACCTGGAATGTCAGGATCAGCATGGACGGCAAGGGACGCTTCAAAGACAACATTTTCATCGAGCGACTCTGGCGCACACTGAAGTACGAGAGAATCTACCTGAAGACGTATGAAACTGGAACCGAGCTTTTCAAAGACCTTACAATCTGGTTCACACACTACAACGAGGAAAGGAAACATACGTCACTTGACAAACTGACACCAAATGAGGCTTATTTCCAAGGACTCGAACAACTGAAGCTGGCAGCCTGATGCCTGAAACTACAACAAATACGAAACATTGCTTATAAAACCTTCAGGCTGTCTCACTAACCCCGGCCACCTCAGTCCCCATGTTCCCGGAACTTGCTATCCGCGAGCTGGTTGCCAACGCCATTATCCATCAGGATTTCCATATTACCGGCACTGCGCCGATGGTGGAGATCTTTTCAAATCGCATGGAAATCACCAATCCAGGTCTGCCGCTGGTCAAAACCGACCGATTTCTTGACAGCCCGCCGAAATCCCGCAATGAACTGATTGCTTCGTTCATGCGTCGTATCGGCGTCTGTGAAGAGCGGGGAAGCGGCATAGACAAGGTGGTTTTTCAGACCGAGTTTTACCAGCTTCCTGCGCCGATATTTGAATCATCGGACGAACATACTCGCTCGGTACTTTTTGCCCATCGCGAGCTGAGAGAGATGACCAAGGAAGACCGGACCCGCGCCTGCTACTTGCACGCCTGCCTGAGGTACGTGCAGCGGGACTTTATGACCAACACAACATTGCGCGAGCGTTTCGGTATTGAAGACAAGAACAGCGCCACCGCTTCAAGAATAATTAAAGAGACATCGACAGCCGGACTTATCCGCTGCTATGACGAAACTGTCGGGAGTAAGGCAAAAAAATACCTGCCGTGGTGGGCCTGACCAAAACGCGTTATTTGTTTGATGGTTGTTTGATGATTACGGTAACCCACAGCTCGCTTATTTCACTAAACTGATATACTTCAAATAGTTATCCAGGCACTTTTTGTTTGATGGATTGTTGATTGTGAGCCGGTAGTGGGGGTTCTGCTTGGCTTTTCCCGCGTCTATGCAGAAAAAAAGCTTACGAAACCACAATCCTCGCAAATCTGCGTTTGCCGATCTGGACTATGTACTCACCGGCAGCGCTTAACTCCAGATTGGTATCGGATACCTTCTCGTTATTCAGCTTGACCCCGCCTCCGTCGATCGCCCGACGTCCTTCGCCGTTGGATTTGGTCAGGCCGGCTTCGGTCATGGCCTTTGCCAGCAGCACTCTGCCGTCGGTCAGGTTGTAGACCACCTGCGGCATATCCTCCGGAATCTCGTTCTCCTTGAAGCGCTTGACGAAATTTTCCTCGGCGATCTCCCCGGCACCGACACCGTGGAAGCGGGACACGATCTCGCGTCCCAGGCGTTTTTTTGCGGCCATAGGGTGCAAGGAGTGATCTTTGAGCGCCCCTTTGAGTTTTTCCAGTGCCGGCAGCGGCATGTCGGAGAGCAGCTCGTAATAGCGCAGCATCAACTCATCCGAGATCGACATGATCTTGCCGAATATCTCATCGGCTGTATCGCTGACGCCGATGTAGTTGCCTAGTGACTTGGACATCTTGTTGACCCCGTCCAGCCCTTCCAGGAGCGGCATGGTCAGGATGCACTGGGGAGATTGACCCCATTCGCGCTGCAATTCACGCCCCATCAGAAGGTTGAATTTCTGGTCGGTCCCTCCCAGCTCCACGTCGGATTGCATGGCGACCGAGTCATAGCCCTGTACCAGCGGATAGAGGAACTCATGGATACTGATCGGCTGCTGGGTGGTAAAGCGCTTGTGAAAGTCATCCCGCTCCAGCATGCGGGCCACGGTGTACTTGGAAGCCAGGGCGATCATGCCCCCCGAGCCCAACTCATTCAGCCAGGTCGAGTTGAAGACCACCTTGGTCTTTTCCGGGTCAAGGATCTTGAAAACCTGCTCCTTGTAGGTTTCGGCATTGCTGAGCACGTCCTCGCGTGTCAGAACCTTGCGGGTTTCGGATTTTCCGGTCGGATCGCCGATCATGCCGGTGAAGTCCCCGATCAGAAAACTGACCTCGTGCCCCAGTTGTTGAAAATGACGCAGCTTCTGGATCAAAACAGTATGTCCCAGATGCAGATCCGGGGCGGTCGGGTCAAAGCCGGCCTTGATCCTGAGCGGCACTCCGGTTTTCAAAGACTTCTCGATCTTGGCCTCAAGCTCCTTTTCGATCAGGACCTCAACGGCGCCGCGCTTGATAACGGCCATCTGTTCGGCTACGGACATATGTTAACTCCTAAAATCTTGTTTAATAACACAGAGCAACGGAGCAACAGAGAGAATCAACTGCAATCAAATAACAAAACAGGAAACTGATTAAATCAAAAGTTTATTTATCTTGCAGTACAATCGGTTATGAATATGTATAAAGTTTTCTCTGTTGCTTAGTTGCTCTGTGTTTCAATAATAATCAACAACTTATATTTATTCTATCAATGCTCAACGCTTTACCACTCTGTTCATCCACAGCGACCACAACGCCGTTCAGACGGATATCCTTTTTGCCTACCTCAAACTTGGCCGGCAATTGGGTCAGAAATTTCTGGATGGTCTCTTCCTTGCCCATGCCGATCACCGAGTCAAAACTGCCGGTCATACCGGCATCGGTCATGAAGGCTGTCCCCTTGGTCAAAATGCGCTCATCTGCGGTCTGGACATGGGTGTGAGTGCCGATTACGGCGCTGACCCTGCCGTCCAGATACCACCCCAGGGCCGATTTTTCGGAACTTGCTTCTGCGTGAAAATCGACAAATATGATCTGGGTTTCGAGTTTCAGCCGCTCAATTTCGCGGTCGGCAACCAGAAAAGGACACTCCAGAGTCTTCATGAATACCCGCCCCTCCAGATTGAGTACAGCGACCTTGCAGCCGCCGGGGGTGGTCACTATTGCACTGCCTGTGCCGGGAGTGCCGGCAGGATAGTTGGCCGGTCGGATGATACGCGGATCGGCCAGCAGATGCGGGATCTGCTCTTTCTTGTCCCAGATGTGATTGCCGCTGGTCAAAAGGTGAATGCCCTGGCTGAACAGTTCCCTGGCGGTCTCGGCGGTCAGTCCGAAACCTCCTGCAGTGTTTTCGCCGTTGGCTATCACAATATCGACATTGTGCCGGTCCACCAGACGGTGCAGTTCCCGCGAGAGCGCCTGGCGGCCCGGTTTGCCGACAATATCACCTATGAACAGTATCTTGATCGACATTCCATTTTACCTGGCAAATTCAACTGCTCTGGTCTCACGTATTACGTTAACCTTGATCTGGCCCGGATAAGTCATCTCGGCTTCAATCTTCTTGGCAATGTCGCGAGCGATAACAACTGACTGCTCGTCAGTGATCTGATCGCTGGAGACCATGACGCGGATTTCGCGGCCGGCCTGAATGGCAAAAGAGCTGGTAACACCGCTGAAAGAGGTGGCGATCCGCTCCAGATCTTCCAGGCGCTTGACGTAAGTCTCCATCATTTCGCGCCGTGCGCCGGGGCGCGCACCGGAAAGGGCATCGGCGGCCTGTACCAGCACGGCCAGCACGGAATCCGGTTTTTCGTCCTCGTGGTGGGCCATGATGGCATGCACTATCTTGGGTGATTCCCCATACTTGCGTGCCAGCTCGGCGCCGATTACGGCATGCGAGCCTTCAACCTCGTGGTCAACCGCCTTGCCCAGATCGTGCAGCAGGCCGGCCCGTTTGGCCTGTTTGACGTTGATACCGAGTTCGGCAGCCATGATGCCGCACAGGAAAGCCACTTCAAGAGAATGCAGATAGACATTCTGGGTATAGGACGTTCTGTACTTGAGGCGCCCGATCAGCTTGAGCAACTCCGGATGGATGCCGTGTACGCCCAGGTCGAAGGCGGCCTGCTCACCGGCGGCCTTGATGGAATGCTCCACCTCTTCGGTCGATTTGGCGACCACCTCCTCAATACGCCCCGGGTGGATGCGGCCATCGGCCAGCAGTTTTTCGAGTGACAGGCGGGCCACTTCGCGGCGAACCGGATTAAAGCCGGACAGGATAACCGCTTCGGGTGTGTCGTCAATAATCAGATCAATGCCGGTGGCGGCTTCCAGAGCACGGATATTGCGCCCCTCGCGGCCGATAATGCGCCCCTTCATCTCATCCGAGGGGAGCGGCACGACCGAGACGGTGCGTTCCGCCACGTATTCACCGGCGTAGCGCTGGATAGCCAGGGCCATGATTTCCTTGGCCTTGTTTTCTGCGGTCTCACGGGCCTCTTCTTCGATGGCCTTGATCATTTTGGCGGCATCGTGTTTAGCCTCGCTCTCCATGGCATTCAGCAATTCCCTTTTTGCTTCTCCGGCCGACATGCCGGAAATCTGCTCAAGTTTCGCCTTCTGGACATCAACCGCTTTTTTCAACTCTTCATCGCGTCTGGTAAGCTCCTGCTCTTTTTGGGAAAACAGCTGCTCTTTCTTGAGGATATCCAACTCTTTCTGATCGAAAAGGGCCACCTTCTTGTCCAGATTCTCTTCTTTCTGCAACAGGCGCTTCTCAAGATTCTGAAGATCCTTGGTCTTCTCGCGGGTTGTACGCTCATACTCGTCTTTGGCCTGGATGGCAGCATCCTTGGCTTTGAGCTGAGCTTCCTTGGTGATGGTTTCCGCCGCCCGCCGGGCATCTTCGATAGACTTGTTAGCCAGCTCTTCGGCCTGCCGGATGATGGAGCCGGAGTCCTTCTTGTTGAACTTGCTTCCTGCGAAATACGCTCCGGCGGCAACAGCCAGAGTAATAACAACGATGATGATGTACATTTCCATATTCAAAAACCTCCTGTATGTGAATCCGGGTTGAATGTGCAACGCCGGTTACTTCTCTCTCCCAATCTATAATCCTTAAAACAGCTGTTATCACACAAAGCTCACAAAGTTCACGAAGAAAATCAGTAGATTATCAAAGCGAAAAATAAAACCCTATGGGTGCGTGCATAAACCTGCATAACTTTCTTATTTCTTTGTGTTCTTTGTGCCTTTGTGAGAGCCAACTGCAATTTTCAGGATACTTGCTCTTGGATATATATGATCCTCCTGTCGGTGACGATGATATCCATCGCTATGTCATGCCGGTCGGCCGGAATCGCTTCGTCGATCAGCTGAAAGTCGTGGCAAAGCCCGACCAGACAGGCTTTTCGGCCGGGATGCTTTAAAAAGCGGTCAAAATAACCCTTGCCATAGCCGATACGATGACCGGAGAAATCGAAGGCAACCCCCGGAACTACTATCAGATCCGCTTCGTCAGCCTGGTGTTCGTTACAAGTCGGACAGGGCTCCAGAATTCCGAAGGTCCCTTCCCGAAGCTGTTCCAGAGCTTCCACAAGCCTGAAAACCATATTATGTCCGCAAACAGCCGGATAAAGCACCCGTTTTCCAGCCTTGAAGGCGGCCGCCAGAATATCGGCAGTATCGGCCTCCTTATGTATGGAGGCGTACAGGGCGATGCAGTCGGCCCGTGAATACTCCTCCAGCGAGAGCAGATTCTGCTGTGCCGACAGGCTGGAAGCCAGCCAGGCATCATGTTTGAGCGCCCGGCGCTCTGCCAGCAGCTGCGAACGGAGCGATTGCTTTGGCATGCCTGCTTTCTGAAATAGGTACAGACGGATTTGTCCCGGGGCTATGCCGGGAAGGTCGACCAGGGAGGGTGAGAAAGGGTGGAGAAAGGCTCGCGAGTGCCGTCAGGAATTGATTGTACCCAGTGTTACCATGCTCGGAGCTGTTTCTTCCTTTCGTTGAGGATATATTCTGATATCAGCAATCAGGAGCAAAATTTATTACCGCTACTGACGGGTCTGATGGATGTAATGCTGCTGCGAATATATGATCAAGTCTCCCTGAGAGACCATGTAAAAATTTGCAATCGGAAAAATCAGAATAAAATCAGGCTGTTTCCAGCTTGCTGATAAAGCCCTTGATCCTGCTGTCCAGGCTTGTGTCCTGTTCTTGTGCTGCCCGTATTTCAAGCAGCTCCTCTGCGGTGTTAAGAAGAGCCAGAATCAGTACCAGTTGGGCATCGCCGCTTTTGAGGGCGCTGCCGATTTCCTGCAGCCTGCTGTTTACAAACGTTTCTACCGCCTTAACCTTCTCTGCCGGCGCAGAACTTTTTACCGACAGTTCACGTCCAAGTACTGTCACCGCATGCGATTTTTTCATACGATGCAGCCGTTCAAAATCTAAAGCCCTTCCAGCTTGCCCAGGATGGCATCAACGCGGGACCTGAGACCATCCCGTTCGGATGAAAAACGCTGGATTTCCTCGTTCAGGCGCGCATTTTCGGCCTTCAAGGCCGAGTATTTCTCTACTATATCGTTTATTCTGCTTTCAAGCTCTTCCATAAGTCCCTGATTCATGAATTCCATTTCCTTTCGAGGGGCAACACTATACTCAGCCGGTGGCGCGAAGTCAAGCCCTAATTGATTGATATCGTGAGGTTCCTCAGCCGGCCGGGGCCTTCCGGGGCGGGATTTCTCAGCTCTGGAAGAGGGCATCCGTAAACTCCTGCGGCTCGAAGTCGCGCAGATCTTCAATTGACTCTCCGATACCGATGAACCTGACCGGCAGTGCAAATTCATGGCTGACCGCAACCACTATACCCCCTTTGGCGGTGCCGTCCAGCTTGGTCAGCGCCAGTCCGCTTACACCTGCGGCCTCTTTGAAAAGCCTGGCCTGGGAGATGGCGTTCTGTCCGGTGGCGGCATCCACAACCAACAGGGTTTCGTGCGGCGCCCCCGGAATCTCGCGGTCGATAACGCGCCTGATCTTCTTCATCTCCTCCATCAGGTTGACCTTGGTATGCAGGCGTCCGGCGGTGTCCACAATCAGAATATCCACACCACGGGCGACCGCCGCCTTGCAGGCGTCAAAAACAACCGCCGAAGGGTCGGCCCCCTCCTTGTGACGGATCACATCCACCCCGGCGCGTTCGCCCCAGGCCACCAGCTGTTCGGCCGCCGCCGCCCGGAAGGTGTCGGCCGCCGCCAGCAGCACTTTCTTCCCGTGGCCGGAATAGCGTGAAGCCAGCTTGCCGATGGTGGTGGTCTTGCCGACGCCGTTCACGCCGATCACCAGCATGACATATGGTTTTGGGCCATCCATCTCAAGTTTGCTGTGATGGGCGTTCAAGCGGCTGAAAATCTCTTCTTTCAGAGCCGCGCGCAACGCTTCGCCATCTTTCAATTCGTTGCGCCCCAAGCGTTGTTCCAGGATGCGAATCAACTCGACCGTGGTTTTAACGCCGATATCAGATGTAATCAGGATGTCTTCCAGCTCTTCCAGCGTGTCGGCATCGATCTCTTTTTTCCCGAGTACCAGAGTGTCTATGCGCCCGACCAGGCTTTCCTTGGTCTTTTTAAGTCCGGATTTCAGACGGTCGAGAAAGCCCGGTTTTTCAGCGTATTCCGGACCGGTTGCGGTCGCTTGTGCTTCGGCGGGCTTTTCACCAGGCTCGACTCCTGCGATTTTATCCAAAAGGCCGCTGAAAAAGCCTTTCTTTTCTTTTGGTTCCATCAAATCTCCTTCTTCAGTTCGGCAATGGCCAGGCGGAAGCGATACAGGGCCAACCCGATCGGGCAACTCCGTTCGGTGCTCATCACCAGGGAATAATCCTGATCAATGCAGCCGATGATCAGGTGCATTTCGCTGGCGGTAATAACCACATCCTCCACAGCGCCGATCTGGTCTCTGCTCTGCAACTCCTTTAAGTGAGCCAGAATTATGCCCTTGTGGGCGGCGATAAAGCGCATGTCGTAGGGGTCGCAATGGCAATGCTCCATGACCGCTTCGCCTTCCCAGTCAACCAGAATTGCCCCGATTGACTGCGGCACCTGATCGACCAGGTTCTTTAAAATAATTTCGAATGACATGTATCCTCCGGATAGTTCGTGGTTCGTGGTTCAAGGTTCGTGGTTCGTGGTTCAAGGTTCAAGGTTCAAGGTTCAAGGTTTGTGGTTCAAGGTTTACACTGCCAACCTCGAACCTTGAACCGTCTTCAACCTTGAACCGTTTCTTCAATGCAACCTCACCGAAACCACCTTGGACGCCCCCGGCTCTTCCATGGTGATGCCGTAGAGGGTATCAGCCACCTGCATGGTGGCCTTGTTATGGGTGATGATGATGAACTGCGAAATGTCGCTCATCTCCCGCACCATCTCGTTGAATCGCCCGATGTTGGCGTCGTCCAGCGGCGCATCGACCTCGTCCAGCAGGCAGAAAGGGGTCGGCTTGATCAGGAAAATCGAAAAGATCAGCGCCACCGCCGTCAGCGCCTTTTCGCCGCCCGAAAGCAGGGTCACGTTCTGCAACTTCTTGCCGGGGGGCTGGACGATAATGTCGATGCCGGTCTCCAGCAGATCTTCTTCATCGGTCAGTCGCAGTTCGGCATGTCCGCCGCAGAACAGACGCGGAAAAACTTCCTGGAATTTGGCGTTGATCAGGTTGTAGGTCTCCAGAAAACGCTGGCGAGTAGTGCGGTTGATGCGCTGGATGGCCTGTTGCAGGCCGCGCAGCGACTCTTCCAGATCATCTTTCTGGCCGTTCAGAAAACTGAAGCGTTCCTCCATCCCGCTGCACTCCTCGATTGCCATCAGATTGACCTCGCCCATCTCGTCCAGCAGCCGCTGCAACTCAACCCGGCGCAGCTTGCCGGCCGTTTCGTCAAATCCGGCCGAATCCAGTCTGGCCAGCGCCTCGGTCATACTGATACGGCTGCGTTCGTGCAGATTCTGCTCCAGATGTTCAGACTGCATGGTCAGCGTCGAGAAACGCAGATTCAGACCGGCCTGAGCCTCTCTGGCAGCGTCGCTCTCTTCGCGGCTCTTCTTGAGCTGAGCCTCAAGCCGTGCCAGTGCCGCTCCGGCCTCCTCAAAACGGCCACGAGCAACGGTCAGGCGGCTCTCGGCCTCGGCCTGCTCACGCAGCAGCCCCTCCAGACGTGCGGTTGCCGTGGAGATTTCAGTCTCAAGCTGCTGCCGGGCCGTCGCTCCTGATTCAAACTCCTTCCGGTCGGCTGACGCGCGTTTCAGAATCTCATCCATGCGCTGTTCCAGTTCGGACAGGGCGCGCAGGCCGGCCTCATGCTGCTCCCTGATGGTGGCGGTCTGTACCAGAATGCCGGTCACCTTTTCACGGGCGGCGGCCAACAGCACACGGCGTGCCTCAAGCTCGACCTTCAGGCGGGATGTTTCCAGCTCCAGCCCTTTTGAGGCGTCCCCCGCTTGCAAAGCCTGTTCTCCGGACAGTTTCAGCTCGGCCTCCAGGGCGGTCTGCTCCTCATGGAGATTGGCGGCCTCCCCGGATTGAACCTCCAGCCTATCGGCAATACGCTGGCTTTCATCAAGCGCCTGCTGGCGATCTTTAAGCAGCCCGGTCAGCTTAAGCTCGGCCTGATGCAGTTGGTTCCCGCCGCTTTTAAGTCCCTCAGCCACCTCCAGGCTCTGGCGGCGCAAATCTTCGCGCTGCTTGGCGAGGGCCGCTGTCTCTTCCTCCAGACCGGCTACCAGCAGCTCCAGCTCCCTGATCTCACGCTTTTTGTGAATCAGCCCACTGCCGGCCTGTTCGCCCGAACCGCCGCTGATGATCCCACCCTGGGCAACCATGTCGCCGGCCGGGGTGACAAAAGTCAGAGCGGGGTGCTGCCTGGCCAGACGAAGCGCGCCAGCCAAGTCATCAACCAGCAGCACCTTTGCCAGCAGATTCAGGATCAATCCGGCATGGGGGCCGTCTGTCTGCACCAGGTTCAGCAGCGCGGTCGCCCCTGTCACCAGCGGCGGAGCAGCTGCGGGCAGGTCCAGCGGGAGAGCTATTCCGGCCCGCCCGCCGTTTTTTGTCTTTAAATAATCGAGCGCCGCAACGGCATCCTTGTCATCAGCACAGAGCAGGCATTGCAAACGGTCCGTCAGCGCCGATTCAAGCGCCGACTCAAGTTCGGGCGGAGCCTGGATGGCATCCGCCAGCACACCGCTGAATCGGGAGCGCAGGGCAGCTTCCTTCATCAGCGTCCGCACCCCCTGGCCAAAACCGGCAAACTGTGCTTGCAGCTCTTTCAGTGAATGAAGACGCGAAGAGCTGCGATTCAGTTCGTCCCGGCGCGATTGCCACCCTTTTTCAATTTCCGGCAGGCGCCGTTTCAGGTCGTCCTCGTGTTCACGCAGGGTGGAGAGCCTGGTCTGCAGCGCTGTCTGCTCCTGCTGGCCGGCGGCGATACTCTTTTCCAGCTCGCTGGCCTGACGGCGCAGCTGTTCACGCCGTTCCGCCAGCTGTACGGCCTCTCTGGAATGGCGTTCCAGACGCTCTTTCAACGAGGACAGCCGATTCTGGGCGGTCTCAGAGCGGTTTTTGAACTGGGCCGCCTCGGCCAGGGCGCCGAACAGATCGCGGCGGCGATTCTCAAGCTCCCGGTTCAACTGCTCTTCGGCCAGCTGGTGCGCGGCCAGTGCCTCTTCGGCCAACTCCAGCCCGGCCTGCATCCCGGCGGCATCAACCGCCCCGGTGTCGCGGCGGAGTTCCAGCAGCCCGCGCTGTTCGCTGCACTCTTTCAGACGCTGGTCCAGTTCAGCCGCTTCGGCCGCCAGCCGCACCAGACGGCCGTCCAGCGCCGCCAACTCCTTGCGCTGGAACTCCAGCCCGTTGCCGGTCGCGCTGAATTCGTTTCTGACGCGAAAAATTTCCTCCTGGGCGGTTGTTAGCTGTTTTTCAGCCTCCAGCAGAGCCAAGCGGGCCTCTTCAGCCTGTGATTCTCCAATTGCCGAGGCGGCGAAAACTTCGCGGATGCGCCCGTTCAGCGCAGCCAGCTCCCGTTCCGCAGCCGTGCGTTGCAGCTGTATTTCGCGATACTCCTGCGCGGTGAAGAACAGATCGATGTCGCGCAGTTCGTCACGATACTCCCGGAATTTTTCGGCTTTTTTGGCCTGGCGCTGCAATGATGTCAACTGCCGCCGGATCTCACCCAGAACGTCCGCCAGACGCGCCAGATTCTGGCGGGTTCCCTCGATCTTTTTCAGCGCCAGCTGTTTGCGGGATTTGAACTTGGTTACTCCGGCCGCCTCCTCGATCAGAAAGCGCCGTTCCTCCGGGCGGGAATGCAGGATCTGGCCGATCTTGCCCTGCTCGATGATCGAATAGGCGCGGGTACCGACGCCGGTATCCATGAAAAGTTCAGTAATATCCAGCAGACGGCAGGGGGTCTTGTTGATCAGGTAATCGCTCTCGCCGTCGCGGTACAGGCGGCGGGTGAGCTGGATTTCGGAATAATCCAGATACTTGGCCGGAGCGCGCCCATCCTCGGTCGAAAAGACCAGCGAAACTTCAGCCAGTCCCAGCGGCTTGCGATTGTCGCTCCCCGCAAAAATCACATCCTCCATCGCCTTGCCGCGCAGATTTTTGGCGGATTGCTCCCCCATGCACCAGCGGATGGCATCCACGATATTGGACTTGCCGCAACCGTTCGGACCAACCACGGCGGTCACATTCTGCTGAAAGTCCAGCACAGTTTTTTCGGCAAAACTCTTGAAGCCGTTTATTTCGAGTCGTTTGATTTTCATGGTGTTATGATATATGCCAACCTGCTGTATTAACGTATTATTTACTGGCTCATGCGTGATGGTTTGCTATGGTTTTACCGGCACATCGCCACTATTCAGCCAGTGGGGCGAGACATAGAGGTAAGCCCCCACCCAAAGCATAATCGGGAGGTTGTGAAAATTACCATTGCGGACCTGTACCGTCAATATATATCCCTGAAAGATATTCTGAATCACAGGAGGGGAAATTACGTTGTCTGCATGAGTGTGGAGCGGCTATTCGGCAACGCCCATGTTGGCGGGCAACTTGTCGGCGGCGACGTCATCAAACCCGATCCTTGGCGTTTCGATACACCAGATTGTTTTCCCGCTTGCCTACTGCAATAACAGTAACCAGCACAAGAGTGTCGCAAACCTGGTAGACCAGACGATAGCCTGCGTCGCGGAGTTTTATTTTGTAGCAGTCGGGTAATCCGGCCAGTCGGGCAGACTCAACGCGGGGAGAGACAAGACGTTCAGCAAGCCGTTTTTTAAACAGCTCTCTGATACTGTTATCCAGCTTGCGCCACTCTTTCAGGGCAGATTCCTTGAATTCCAGCTCATAGTTCATCAAGCGATACCTTGACGCTGCGTTCCTGCTGGCGATCTTTTACGAGCTGGATGAGATACTGGTCATCAAGCTGTTCCATGATAGCTTCAAAGGCGGCAGCAGGGACAAGATAGGCGGTGGGACGATTATGGTTGAGGATGGCGACCGGCGCGCCATGGGAACGTTTGATGACATCGGAAGGATTTTTTTTGAGGTCGCTGATACTGACGGTAGCTGAAGCAAGCATAGTTTGCATGGTGGGCTCCAATATTTATTTAGAGCCTATTTTAGGTCATTATTCAGGTCATTACAACAAAACATTTCAACATACCGCACGCCGCAACAGCTCTCCTCTCTGCTGCCCCATAAATGGAAAATCGATAGTTGACATTTATGGACTGTATTAACCCGGAAAAGACTCAGGTTTTTAACGTTTGTTCCTGATTTGTTTATTTTCCAGCAAGTACTACGAAGGAAGATCATATGAAACTTTGGTGTCAGTTACTGTAATAACTCCCTGTTTTTGTAATTCGTTTAATAGTGAATCTAATTCTTGATCTGGCAGTTGTTTCTGGAAAAGAGAGTTAATGGTGCTGGAAAGTGTCTTGATTGTTCTGGGTTTTGCCGCGCCACGGCGTTGGAGGTCTCCGATAATTACGGCCAGCTTTTCTGATGGCGATTTTGAATTGGCGGCTTTTACGATAGGGATGTCTATCACGGACTTCGAGCGACAAGCCAGGATTTTCCTGCTCTTGAGGTGTTGTATGAGCGGGTCGAAGCCTGTGTCTTTTGAAACAATATGAAAATATGCCCCCGGCTCTTGTGCAGCGAGTTGCCCAATGTAGAACGCAATATGGAAATCTAGCGCATTTGAACCGTTTCCAGCGATTTTGATATACTCGGCTTTATCGCCCATACGCTGGAGAACTGACGCTACTTCAAAAGTAACTTTTGTTTGGTTTGCGCCTACAAAAACGATGACTTTGAAGTGCTCTTTTTCAAGAACGGCCATGGCCTCGGGTTGAACGTTCTCGTAGTCAATAAGTACGAAATTTGTTTTCAAGTTACCTCCATTATTAGTGAATTTACAACTCATTCCTGATCAAATCCACCCAACATCCAAAACAGGGAGATGACCAGACCGGATAGCATTCTTTACCCATCACCCGCCGGGCCTGTTTATCGATTGTGTCTGTATATCAGGAAATCAAACGAAATTACATGGAAATTAGTCTTCATTAAAAAAAGTAATTGGCCGAGAAATATGGACGGATTTTCCCGTCATCGGGTATCATGGGCACAAGCTGTTTATGCAATGCAGGAGGGACCGGATATGACAACGTCAGAGTTCCGTATATCAACAACCAGGCGCACACAATTCATCTCCATGACATCAAAAATTGCTTCCATTATTGCGGATAATAACTGGAAGGATGGTGTCATTACGGTTTTTGTTCCGCATACCACCGCCGGGGTGACCATCAACGAGAACGCCGATCCGGATGTGGCGAGGGACATGGAAAGCTTCAGTGATGAACTGGTGCCACGCAGCAATCGTTTCCATCACAGCGAAGGCAATTCGGATGCTCACATCAAGGCCAGTTTCTATGGATCGTCGGTACAGGTAATCGTTCGGAACGGGAAAATGTGGCTGGGTATCTGGCAGGGGATATATTTCTGCGAGTTTGACGGGCCGCGCGAAAGGAATGTCTGTCTGGCTTTTACTGCGTGATAACAGTCCAATTACTCCCCGCCGGTTTCATCAAGCAGGTCAATGACATTGACCTCCATTGAAAACAGGTCAATTATCATTTGACGCCGTCTCAGAGGTGTCCCCCGGCCGAGCAGCAGCTTGCAGACTTCAGCGACTTCAAGGCTGGCGACCACAGCTGGCGTGAAGGAGGGATTTCCGAGGGACTGTTCGATGCCTTTGCCCGCTTCCCAGGAACGATAGATGATTTCCAGGGTGTTGTCGCCCGGAAACTGGGTGGTGACATGCCCAAACCAGCCGGCAATAGCGCCATGCACAAGCGGGATCTTCAGCTGGTTGCAGACCGCTCCCAATTCCAGCCGGACCTGTATCGAGTCAAGCGCGTCAACCGCAATCTGACATCCGGCCAGCAGGTCAGCCCCGTTTTCAGGGGAGAATGCAGTTTGAAGCGGCAGCAGAGTCACCGCCGGATTGACAGCGCCGATACGCTCAAAGGCAGCTTCCACCTTGGCCCGCCCCAGATTGGCGGTCGAGCTGAACAGCTGCCGGTTCAGGTTATGCTCCTCAAAAATATCCGGATCAATTACAACAATCCGGCCGACTCCCAGACGGGCCAACTCTTCCACAACATAGCCCCCCAGGCCACCGCAGCCGATCACAGCCACGCAGCTGCGGAACAGTGTCAGCTGGTCATCTACCGGGATGGCGCTGCGATTGCGCTGATAGCGGGCCGGCAGACTGCCCCGCTCCAGGGCCACCTCCTCAACCTGGGCCAGAGTTGCTCCGAAGCGTTCGGCCGCCTCGACCTGACGAATCCAGGGGAGCAGCTGTCCATCGGCGTAATCGCGCACGAAACCGGGCAGCGTGTCCATATCAACCCCCTCCCAGAAGCGGAAAGAGCGCCAGCGTGTCGCCTTCTTCAAGCGGCCGGTCCAGTTTGACATGACGGTTGTTGACCATCATGATCCCCAACTCGGTGCGCGGCAGTTTCAGGCTGTCGGCAACATCGGCCACAGTGGCGCCAGCCGGATAATCACCGCTTTCAATGTCAAAACGGCCGGTTCGGAATGATGCAAACAGTTTTACGGTTATGTTCATACAGGTCACTCCCCGAAAATCGCCTTGATACAGGTATGGCCCAGGTCACTTTCCCCCATTCCATCACGGAGACTATGTAGCACAGGTTTGTCCATTTTGGGGAGGTTTATCAGCAACTCATCCAGCTCGTCCCGCTTCAGAATAAGGCCGTGCGCCAGAACAAGCGGCCCAAGTTCGGCCAGCAGCAGATTGAAAAGTTTCATGCGGATTGTTCCGCGCGTACCTGATGCCGTGACGTTACCAGCCGCATGGCTGATGCCCCGGCGCAGCGCGGCATAGTATCCGCCGCGTCTCATGGTGGCGCCGACAAGTCCGGGCATGGCAGCCGACAAAGTGACTCTGGAGCCATCTTGTATGATGGCCTGTTCAAGATTGTCTACCGGGCGATTGTCCAGAAATACAGTTGTTATCCGGTCGGTTACATAATCGGCAGGGATGGCGAACTGGTCGCAGAGCAGGCTTTTCAGGGTGCATCCGACAATGGACGGAACTGTCACGCCGCTCTGGAGAAGCGGAAAGAAAGCGTTCAGCTGGTCGGAAGGGAGGTGCAGCACGGTTTCAGGATTCACGGTTGTCTCCCAAAAAAATATTCCCAAGGCGTTCAGATGTGCGTCAGGTCGGCCCCGCCCGGACGGACTCCGCGGAGGCGTAGCAGCGCTACGCCGCACAAGAGAGTCCGGAGGACGGGGCCGAGATGGCGTGCATCTGGACGCCGCTAAAACTACCAGTTGAAGACTTCGTCCAGTTCTTCGTCCTTCATCATAAACGTCTGATTGTGCGGCGCAATCGGCTCATTGTAGAAGAAGCGCGGCAGACGGTCGTGATGCTTGGTAAAACCGGCCCGGGCGTTGAAATCCCGCTCGGCGGAAAGCACCTTTTTGCCGAGCGCTACGACATCGTCGCCGGTCATGGTGATGCCATGGAATGAGCCCAGCATGTCAAGCAGCGCCTGGAAAGTCTCGGGCTGATCCATGATGGCGAAGGCGATGAACAGGCACATGCCGGTAGAGTCAATTGCTGCGGTGGCAATCTGCAGATTGCGGGAAAGCTCGATCTGCCCTTCGGTCTTGAGCGGATCGACATCGCCGCCGACTTTGAGGATGTTGGTGGCGATGGCATAACCGGCGGTGTGGTCGGCCCCCTGGGTCGTAGTCGCATAGGTGACGCCGATGCCCTGAATGGCGCGTGGATCGTAGGCCGGCAGAGCCTGATCCTTGACGACCGGCACCCGCTCGAGACCGAATACCTTGCCGGTTACCGCTGCCCCGCTTCCAAGGATGCGCCCCAGCGGAGTACCCTTTTCCACCTCTTCCATCAGCCGGATTGCCCCGGCGTCGTCGCCAAACTCAGCCAGTCCGGCATCCATGGCCACACCGATCGTGACCCCCATTTCGATGGTGTCTACGCCGATATTGTCGTCCATATAGTCCAGTTTGGCGATGGTGTCCAGATTGGAAATGCCGCAGTGGCCGCCATGCGACCAGACCGTCTCGTATTCGGGCTGTTTGGTGACGTAATTGCCGTCCTTGTCGTTGAAAATGCCGGAACATTGGATGACACAGCCGCGGTGACAGCCGTGGGTGGCCGAGCCGCCCCGCTTGATCTCCAGCTCGGCCTGGGCTTCGCCGCTGATTTTGGAGCCGCCCTCAAACTGGCCGGTCTTGAAGTTGTTGGTCGGATAGCCGCCGGCTTCGTTCAATACGTTGGTCAGCACGTTTGTGCCGTAGGCCGGCAGACCTTCACCGGTGACCGGGTGCTTGCGCAACCCTTCGACGAACTTGCGGTTGGCATCGCGGTAGGCCTCCGGATCTTTGGGAGGACGCATCTTCATGCCGGCGTCGTCGATAATGATGGCCTTGATCCTTTTAGCGCCCATGACAGCTCCCACGCCGCCGCGTCCGCAGTGGCGGGTCGGACGCAGTTCCGGATCGGTGCAGGCGATCGAAGCCGACAGCAGTTTGCGCTCTCCGGCAGAACCGATGCTCATGTAAGCTACCTTGTCACCGTACTCTTCACGCAGTTTGGCGACCAGTGGGTAGTTGTTCATCAGCTTGAGGCTGTTGTCCACGATGACCTGGATGCCGTCCTTGTTGATCAGGATCTTGTACAGGTCATCACCTTCAGGCTTCCCCTCCAGAATCACGGCGGCGTAACCGAGCCTGGCCAAAACCTGTGCGGCCTGGCCACCGGCGTTGGACTCCTTGATGGTGCCGGTCAGAGGGCTTTTACAGCCGACCGACAGCCGGCCGGTCATGGAGCCGGTCGTACCGCTCAGCATACCGGGTGAAATGACCAGTTTGTTCTCGGCCCCCAGCGGGTGGGCTTGCGGATGAACCTCGGCAGCGACCACCAGCGAGGTCATGGCCCTGCCCCCCAGCCCGGCGTACTCTCCCAGGCCGCCGACCGTTACCTTCGGGCCTCCTGCGGCCCCCATGTCAATCCTTGCAATTTTGTCCATACTGTTCTCCTTTCCCTTGTCTGTGCCTGGCACAGTGAAATTCTCCTTTTCAAAGGAAGGCTGCGCCGTTTCCCGCGCAACCCAATGGCCTGTCGCCGTGGGTGGGGTCCTTTAGGCGGTGAGGCTCGGAGTAAAATAGTAGTCAGGTGTTTATGCGGTCTGCTCCACTTGCCGGAATATGACAACCCGGTAGCTGGTAAAACATTTACGTGTGAGGCAACCCCAGAATACGCCTGCTCCGTAAGCTAGTTGTTCAAGCAGGTAAATGATGCTGAAGCCGGCAAATGTCAGCTGTGGTTTTTTAATCATAAAATCGACAGCGGCGGCGATCAGCAGGAAAGCGGCCGGCAAAACCCTGGCCCACAAGCCGGGAGCGAACAGGGTGATAATGAGCAGCGGCAGGGTGTAGTAGCGCACCAGATGGTAAGAGAGGTAGTATATCAGACTTCCAACAGTGCGCAAACGGCCGGTGATCAGGGACGTAAGCCCAATAGGCACACCGCGCCTGATAAACATAAACCTGATGATGGCAGAGTCGGCGGCCAGCAAGATCACTGCCGGCAGCAGGGGCCACCATCCGGCGAAGGGCGTCATAAGGCAGATGATCAGAAGTGCGGCCGAAAGTGGAGGGATAACCATCTGCTTTTGGCGGTGTGGATGAAGCAGTTGCAGCATCCCCTCGGAGGTGCCGTAGTCGAAACGGCGGGACATGAAGGAACGGATCGAGCTGCGGTGTTCATGCAGCACATTGCCGCTTGGCAGATAGCAGATGCTTAAGCCCTTGTCGCGCAGCCGCCAGGTCAGATCCACATCTTCACCGACATGCATGCTGTCTTTGAAGCCGCCCGCGCTCTGAAAGGCGCTGCGCCGGACCAGCAGGTTGCAGCTGGGGAGGTAAAAGGTGTCGTTGCCGCTATTTCCGACGCGCTCTCTGTTTCCGATCGAGAGGCTGGACATGACCGCTTCATAGCGGTCAACCGCTGATTCACTGCACATGCCGTCCACCTGCCCTCCGACAGCGGCCATGGCCGGGTCGTTAAAGGCCGGGATCAGATCATCAAGCCATCTTTGCGAGGCGCTGCAATCTGAATCGATAAAGGCCAGTATCTCTCCGGCGGCATTGGAGGCGCCGACGTTGCGGGCTGCGGCCGGACCTCTGCCCGTGCCCCCTGAATATACCAGCAAGGCACCGAATTCTCGCGCCACCGATGGAGAATCATCACTGCTGCCGTCGTCCACCACGATGATTTGCAATTTCTCCTTTGGATAGCTGATCTGCGAAAGAGAAGCCAGGCAGCGCCGCAGCTCGTCAGCCCGGTTCATAACCGGGATGATAACGCTGACATCGGGGAGCGTCGCAGGAAGTTCGGAAGCCTCCCTCACCCTTTCGGCGAAACCTTTTGCCGTCAACTGTTCCAGGATTTTCTGTTCCTCTGCTGAAGCATCTATCAGCGTCCCGTCAGTTCCGCGCCTGACCAGATCGGCCAGAGAACGGTTCAGGCGCAGGACGCAGAGCGGAGTTTTCGACATGAGGAAGAATGCCCCGTCCCGTTCCACCAGCTCCACATTGTGCCTCAGACGGTAGATCATGAGATCCCCTCCGCTATCAAGCCCTCTTCGATGAAAACCTGCACCAGGGAAGCGGCCGTATCATCGATCGAAAGTGTATGAAGCTTTCCCTCACGGGCTTTGATTCCGCCGGAAAGCAGCGAGAGTATCCTCTCAAAGGCAGGCAGCTTTGGATCCGGCGTCACCACGCGAACCGGGTCAGGACGTGGAGCGCCATAGTCAGCCTCGGCAAGATATGCGCCGCATGCGCCAATTTCCCGGATGGGAAGACTCAGGTTTGCAAGGTTCCAGATCTCCACCGGAACGTTCAGCGATTGCGTGACCGTCTCGATTGAAGGATAGCGAGGGGAGCGAATCTCCTCAAAGAGGATGGTACAGGGGTATGGGGCGGTTACGGTCTGGCGGGCACCACGATCCGACTTGCGCTCGGCCTCAACCCACTCCTTTTTGGGAGCAAACGAGACGGCGGCCGAGATGCAGGGCATACCGGCCGCAGCAGCGGCCAGAGCGGGCACAGGCTCATCCCCCCGATCCAGCATGTGGTTGCCGGTGAAGACAAGATCCGGTATGAGTATCTTCGTGATACGGGCCAGAACCCGGGCGTCGGCCACTGCGTCGCCACCTTCCATGTCATGATCCCGGAAACGGATGCCCCGGTCGGCTCCCATGGAAAAGGCCAGCCGCAGGGTGTCGTCCAGCCGCTCAGGGCCGATGACCAGCACAGTCACCTGCGCTGCAAGAGTGTCTTTCAGGTGCAGCGCCTCTTCCAGCGCAGCCAGGTCCGCTGGGTTTGGAACGTGTCGCAGGCCCCGGTCGCTGATGGCCGCGCCGCGGGTCGTGACACAGGCCGGTGGACGGGGATCACTGCTTTCCCGGAGCAGGACGAGGATGTCTAGTTTGTTGTTAGGCATGGGTTTTCCTCTTGTTGCTTATGTAGGGGCGATCCTTGTGATCGCCCGCTGTTTGAGGTTGGGCGAATACCGGGCGAATACCCGGCGAATACCGGGCGAATACAAGATTCGCCCCTACGATATCACGATTTTTACGTCATCCGGTACGCCACCCCGAAGCCTCCCCGGGGGTAGCGCCAGCGGGTAAAAGCGTCTTTATGGCAAACGACGTAGCAGGTACCGCACTCCAGACAGCCGTCATGTACGAAGGTCATCTTCTGCTCCTCCTGCGACCAGCTGTAGCAGCGGGCCGGGCAGGAGTTTACGCAGCCGCGATTGTCGCATCCGGCACAGATATCGTAGTTGAGTACGATATGCGGCTCCCGGTCGATAGTGAAGCTGGTGTTGTCAAAAATTTCGTCGATATTCATAGTGCTCTCCAGGCGCCAAACCGTCTGCCATCAGATTTCCGAGGCCGACCTTTTCCCTGGCTGATTTGAGGAACAGCCTGGACAGATTCTCCTTGGGCGCCCCGTCGATACGGTAGATATACTCCATGAAGCTGCACATCAATTCCGGATACTCGTTGTAGATGCGGTCGTTATGCAGCATATGCGGCGCCTTGCGGTAGAGCTTCAGGTCTTTGATCACATAGCTTTCCTCAAGCAGTTTCTTGTAGTGTGACAGGCCCTGTTTGCTGAAATCCCTGTTGCGATGGGCCTCAACAACCGCCTTGCCCGCCAGCACCCCTGAATGGGATGCCAGATTGATCCCCTCAAGGTTCAGTCCGGTGGCGTTGCAGAAGGCGGCCGCATCACCGGCCACCAGTATGCCGTCCCCGACCAGTTCAGGGATCATGTCGTAGCCCCCCTCGGGGATCAGATGCGCCGAATATTCCTGAAGCTTGCCGCCGCAGATCATTTTGGCCACCTGGGGCTGCTCCATAAAGGCGTTCAACAGATCATAGGGAGTTTTGCCGCTGGTGCGCAGGCTGGCAAGATGAAAGACCAGGCCGATCGAGAGCGAATCGTAGTTGGTGTAGAGGAAACCGCCTCCACGCACTCCGTCGGTGCAGCCGACGAATTCGTTGGCGAAGCCCTGTTCGCGCACCAGACCAAAACGGTCGTCGATCATTTCGCGCGGCATGTCCAGCAGAGCCTTGACGCCTACCGCCATCTGGGCCGGGTTGAAGGTCGGCTGCCTGAGTCCGGCTTTTCTGGCGATGAAGGAGAGCACACCATCTGCTGCAATCACTACCGGCGCCAGCAGCTCGCCATCCCGCCCCTGCACGGTAACGCCGGCCAGTTTGCCGTTCTTGTGGACCAGCTCGTCTACGGTAGCGCGGGTAATCAGTGTGGCACCCGCCTTTACCGCCTCCTGGGCCAGCCAGCGATCAAAACGGGGACGGAAGATCGTATAGCCGTTGAAGGGCGGCCTGTCGAAATTTCCGGCCTCGATGGTGGTGTTGAAGCTGGAGTCTGCCGTCATGAAGGTGACACCCTTCTTGACGATGTGACGCTCCAGCGGGGCACGCTGCCAGAAATCGGGGAAGATCTCTTCCAGTGAAGGGAGCCGATGCAGCACTCCGCCGAACATGTTTTTCTCGCCCGGGAAGGAGCCGCGTTCGACCAGGGCCACATCCAGCCCGGCGCGGGCCATGGTCAGGGCGGCCGAAGAGCCGGCCGGGCCGGCTCCGATAACTATGGCCTGATAGGTTTTGCTCATGCTGCACCTCCGATCCGGGCTTTAACCTGATCCAGCAGGCGCGGCAGCAATTCTTTCAGGTCGGCCACAAAGCCTTCATCGGAGTTAGGAAAAATGGGAGCTTTTGAATCACTGTTGATCGACACGAT
Source organism: Deltaproteobacteria bacterium (assembly GCA_016219145.1). GTDB lineage: Bacteria > Desulfobacterota > Desulfuromonadia > Geobacterales > Pseudopelobacteraceae > JACRCG01. Next base: position 23,594 of record JACRCG010000234.1, read on the forward strand.
CCGGCGGGAATCCTTGATGCCCCCCACATGATGCATGGAGCCGGAAATTCCCAGGGCTACGTACAGCCGGGGTGTCACCGTACGGCCGGTCTGGCCGACCATCCGCTCAAAACCGCTCCACCCCAGGTCGTAGACCGGTCTGGTGACGCCGAAGGAGACGTTCAGCAGTTTGCACAATTCTTTGAGCTGGCTGAAAGTTTTTGGGTCGCATCCTTTGCCGGCGCTGAAAATGACTTCCGCCTCGCTCAGGTCAACAGTCTGCGGATCAGGCGGTATCCGGCAGGTAACCGTTGCGGACGCAGCGGATAACGGAGCCGTGGGGCGCCAGCCGGCCAAAGATGGCGAACTGGAACGAACCGTCGGCATCAGCACCTGGCTCAGGGCACGGGTCGGCACCGTGGCGACCAGCGGGCGGCTGAAGTCCCATGTCCTGGTTTCCGCAATCCGCACTCCCAGTGCTTTGCGGGAGAGCCGGACTCCATCGGCACTCCGGTTTACAGAAATCAGCTCCGTCATGATCGCAGCCTTGAACTCATGAGCAACAACCGGCGCCAGGGTTGACCCCAGGTCGTTGTGGGGAAGCAGGATAACAGCTGCCAGTTCATCCTTTGCCAGTTGAGCAATATATTTTCCGAGCAGAGCCGGGGTATCGAGCAGCTTCTCACCATCTTGCAGGCAGGTTATGGTCGGAGTCCCATACGCGCCGAAGGCAGCCAGTTGCACACTGTCGGGTGCTACGGCGACCGCCACCCCCCAGTTGGCGTCAAGGATACCGGCCAGACGCGCCCCGTAGGAGAGGAGCCCCCGTCCGGTTTCATCCAGCTCGCCTCCGGGAAGATCGACAAAAATGAGGATTTTGCCGTTGATGCCCATCAGATCTCCCTCCCGATCTTATGCCCTTCCCAGATGGCCATATCGACCTTGCGGGGGGAGACGCAGTCGCCGATCCGGTACAGTTCCGGAACCCTGCCCTTCAGACTCATATACAGATCATCATCCACCTGCTGACCCATGACCAATACCAGGGAATCATACGGGCCCCACTCGTTCCAGACATTGGAGTAGACGTTGAAGCCTTTGACCGTCTTGGCTCCCGCCTCCCCGCCGACTTCCATCACGGCGATATCCGGGGTAAAGGTAACCCCCTTCTGCAGCAGCCGCTGGCGGGACGAGTAGAGATCCTGGGTCGGCCCCAGCTCGGCACAGATAAACAGGCTGGAGGTGATCATATCGACTTTCTTGCCCTGATTGGCCAGGAACTCAGCCGTGGCAGTGGCGCGTTGGTGGCCGTCATAATCAATCAGGCAGACCCTCTCGCCCAGCTCGGCCTCGCCGTTCAGCACCTGCACGACATTGAAGATCGCCGGGCCGTCGGCGCCACCCACGGCGTGTTTTTTGGGGACACTGCCGGTGGCTACGATCACCACATCGGGCTTGTCGGTCAATAACTGCTGCATAGTGGCTTCCAGGCCCAGTTTCACTGTCACGCCGGACTTGTCGAGCTGGTTCTTCTCGTTGCGGATGATGACGCCGAACTCGTCGCGACCGGTCCCCTTCATGGCGGTGATAACCTGTCCCCCCAGGGCTTCGCCCCGGTCGATCAAAGTCACCGCATGACCGCGCCGATCAGCCGTTTTGGCCGCCCACATGCCGGCCGGGCCACCTCCGACGATGGTAACGCGCTTCTTCACTCCGGCCTGTGCCAGGGTGCCCTCACCCCACTCCTTTTCCCGGCCGACGGCCGGGTTCTGGACGCAGCCCAGGGTTTTATTCATGCCGATCCGGCCGATGCAGCCCTGGTTGCAGGCGATGCAGTAGCGAATATCGTCCATACGCCCTTCCAGCGCCTTTTTTGGCAGGAACGGGTCACAGATCAGGGCCCGGCACATGCCGATCATGTCGGCCTGACCGCTGGCCAGAACCTTTTCGGCCATGACCGGATCGTTGATGCGCCCGGTGCAGAAAACCGGCAGCTTGATCCGTTCGCGTATTCCGGCAGCCAGCGGGATGGTGTAGCCCAGCGGGGTATGCATCGAACCCTCCACCAGGTAGAGGTTGTAGAAGGTGGCAATGGAGAGATCCATGAAATCGATCAGGCCGGTGGCCTCGAAACGGGCGCAGATTTCCTGCACCTGGGCCAGATCAAGTCCGCCCGGGATCATCTCGTCGGCGCACATGCGGATTCCGAGGGTAAAGTCGTTGCCGACCGCCTTCCTGACGGCGGATATGAACTTGAGCGGCGCCCGCATGCGGTTTTCCAGCGAGCCGCCGTATTCGTCACTGCGGTGATTGGTCAGGGGCGACAGGAACTGGCGCGCCAGACTGGAGTGACCAAACTGGATCTCGATCCCGTCAAAACCGCCTTCACGAACATGAATGGCGCTCCTGGCAAAGTAGCGGGCCACCTCTTCGATGTCTTCCGGCTCCATGGCCTTGGGAACTTCACGGAACAGCACATCCGGAACCGGTGACGGAGCCCAGACCGGCAAGCGTGAGATGCTTCCGTCACCCTGCTGGCCGTTGTGGTTCAGCTGGGCAAAGATCTTCGAGTCATATTGGTGAACGTAGTCGGTGATCTTCTTGAAGCCCGGAATAACCTCGGCATGATAGACATCGATCAGCTTCTCGTAGGACATGTCGGTCGGGTGAACAGTCAGCTCCTCGGTAATGATCAGCCCGGCCCCTCCCTTGGCGCGCTCGCCCCAGTAGTACATCTGCCGCTCGCTCGGCAGGTTGCCCACCGCCAGGTTGGTCAGGTGCGGCTGGAACGAAATGCGGTTCTTTACCTCGACGGTACCAATTTTGAGAGGTGAGAACAGATTCGGAAACATCATGGTGGTTGCTCCTGTTAATAATCCTGATTATATTTCGTAGGGGCGATCCTTGTGATCGCCCTCACAGTCGGGCGAATACAAGATTCGCCCCTACGTTGTATTGTTTACGCCGCCAGCGGCAGCCGGTTATCGGCGATGGAGGTCACGCAGCGCTCAAGGCACTCCGGGTCGCCGCCGTTGATATCGTTCTTGAGATGCCAGGCCACGGCCGGACAACCCCCGTGGCACTGGTCAAAGCGGGTGCACTCCTCGCAGGAGTGGATGCGCAGGCTGCGGAACGATTCATATATCTCCGAACTGTCCCAGATCTCCTGAAAACTGCTGCTGCGGAGGTTGCCGGCCTCGAAGCGCTCGCTCTGCAAAAACGCGCAGGGATACATGTGACCGGTCGGACTGACGCAGCAGGTCAGCTTGGCCGCTCCACACAGGTTCAGTCCCAGTCCCTGGCGCTCCTGGCTTGTCAGCGAAAAAAAGCTGTCGCCGGTTCGTACATCGCCGCTGGCGGCCAGCCAGTCCGAGAACGCCAGCAGCTGGGTAGGCGTAGGGCGCAGCGCTTCCCAATTGTCAGCTCCGCGCCCGGAAGGGCGGAAACGGCTGACCCGCAGCGAAACACCCAGAGATTTGGCCAGGGTGTGCATGGCCGGGATCTCGTCGGCATTCTGGGTAGTCAGGACAGTATTGATACTGGTCGGAATTCTGGTGGCAGCCAGCAGCTTGACCGCCTGTATGGCTGCATCGAAGACGCCTTTGCCGCGCACGGCATCGCAGGTTTCCCGCCGGGCCCCGTCCAGGCTGACCTGAATGGCCACCAGACGGTTGACGGACAGGCGTTTGACCAGCTCGGGCGTGATCAGAGTGCCGTTGGTGGAGATGCAGGTCATGATGCCATGCCCGTGGCAGGCCGCCAGGATCTGCTCGAAATCGGGGCGGATGAACGGCTCGCCGCCGCCGAAATTGACCTGAAAGACACCGGCCGCGTGCAGCTGCTCAACCAGATCAAGAGCTTCAGTGGTGGAGAGCTCGTTGCGGGCCTTTTCTCCCGAAGACGAGAGGCAGTGGCTGCAGCGCAGGTTGCAGGCCAGCGTGACCTCCCAGGTCAGGTTTACCGGGGAACGCATCCCCATTTCGACGTATTTATTGCTCACAGAGAAATCCTTTTTCCAGGAGTTGTGTGACGAATGTTTGTAAGGCCTTCTTCTCGGAATCCCGTGTGCCGGCTGGAAACTCATCCCGGCTGCGCACTGTTCCGAAGAAATCGGCGGGAATAAGATTGCCGGTTGCGGCGAAGAGCAGGCGCGGCCCCCTGTTGTCGTAAAACAGGAGGCCGAACCGCTCTTGCCTGGCACGGCAGGATGGATGCAGCTTTATGCCTGCCGCAGCCATCCTAGTAGACCCCGCAAATCCCGTCGAATGCAAGTACCTCAACCAGGATTTCCTCAAGGATGCGAGGCTCTTCACTGCATGTTACTTCTGCCTGATTTTCAACTTCCATGTTATTCTCCTTTCGTGCTTTGTCGCGCCGTATTGCAGGTGCGTTGCTGTGTAATCCGATTGTTGCAACGGCAGTGCCAATAATTATAATCTGAATATTCTGAGTCATTACAGGCAGTTTGCTGATAACTCCTTGACTGTATACAGAGCTGTGTGGAGAAATGGGACACATTGATATTGGACGATTAATCCAGATGACCGGCGATGTGGGGAATATTGCAACAGTGAGTATATTACCCACAGTATTTCAAAGCTGATTCGCATGAATGGAGCATCCGGTTATGGGAATGAAGTCTGCATGAAGGGAAGATCAAATCAGAGCATCCATTTGTATGGGAGAAAATCCGATGCACGAAAAAAATTCCTGCTGTTCATATTGCGGCAGCAGATACCGGGCCGCTGAACTCTGGCCAATTACGTGTCATTCTTGTGGCAACACCAATTACCTGAATCCTGTGCCGGTGGTGGTTTTGCTGGCGCCGGTCGGAGACGGGCTGGTGGTGGCCAGAAGAAATATCGAACCGCAGAAAGGGACTCTGGTATTGCCGGGAGGCTATCTGGATCTGGGGGAGACCTGGCAGGAGGGGGCGGCGCGGGAGCTGTATGAGGAAACCGGGATACAGGTTTCTGCCAAAGAGATATCTCTGTACGATGTCGCGAACGGTCTGGACAATACTCTGGTTATCAGCGGTCTGGCGGCTCGGCGGCCCCGCAGCTGCCTGAAGCCGTTCTCGTCCGACGAAACCCTGGAGATCGCCCTGATCGAAGAGCCGGTGGAACTCGGATTTCCGCTGCATAATTTGCTGGTGCAGCGATACTTTGCTGAAACAGGCCTGCGGTAGAGCTACTATATTGGATCAGCACTGCATCGTAGTTAATTCCTTCTCCCTGGGGGAGAAGGTGGCCAAAGGCCGGATGAGGGGGGGCAGCAGTGCGAGTGACATCAACATTTTCCCCTCACCCTAACCCTCTCCCTCAGGGAGAGGGGATACATTTATACCCATAATGAAAACCGTCCGCTCCAACATCAGAAAGCTGTACGCCTTTTCCTTCCTGCAGATGACGCTCTTTCCGATGGCGATCATCACCCTGTTCTGGAAGGATCAGATCGGCCTTTCCCTGACGCAGATCCTGCTGTTGCAGGGCATACTCTCGGTGTCGATGGTGTTGATGGAGTATCCCAGCGGCTACATCAGCGACCGGATCGGCTACCGTGTCTCCCTCACTCTGGCCTCGCTGCTCGGCATGCTCGGCTGGGGGATCTATACGGTGGCGACCAGCTTTGCCCACGTCATGATCGCCGAGATTCTTCTGGGGACATCTCTGGCCTTCATCAGCGGATCGGACAGCGCCCTGTTGTATGAAACCCTCAAGCAGGAAGGCTCGGAGCTGGACTATGCGCGTCATCAGGGGCGCATGGGGGGCTATTCCCAGGCCGGTGAGGCGTTGGGTGCGGTATTTGCGGGGGGCATGTATGCGGCGGCGCCGCTGCTTCCTTTCTTTCTGCAGATCGGAGTCTGGTTTCTGGCTCTGCTGCTGACCCGTGCGATGGTCGAGCCGCCCAGGGAAATCACTCCGCATGCCGGACATCTGGCGGAGGCCCTGCGCACGGCTCGCTATGCCTTCGTCGAAAACAAGAGCCTGCGCTACACTATCCTGCTCAACACCGTGCTGGGAATCGCCTCGTTTTATCCGGTCTGGCTGGTCCAGCCCTACATGCAGCAGGCCGGAGTGCCGCTGACCTGGTTCGGCCCGGTCTGGTGCGGGGCAAACCTGACCGTAGCAATTTTTTCCCTGGCCAGCCACCGCACAACCTCTTATCTGGGTGAGCGCTTGATGGTTCCGATGTTTCTGATCCTGATAGTTATCGGTTATGTCGGTCTGGGGGCCATAGGCGGGTTGTGGGGATTTCTGTTCTATTATCTGTTGACGACCATGCGTGGTCTGCGCGGGCCGATGATGCTCAACATTACCCAGAAGGAGTGCCCTTCAGCCAACCGGGCCGGAATTTTATCGCTGCAGTCGCTCTGTTTCCGCCTGCTGTTCGTCTGCACCGGTCCGCTGGTGGGGATGCTGGCAGACAGGGGAGGAGTCAGGCATACGTTCGTGTATCTGCTGGCCGGATTCATGATAGTACTTCCGCCACTGGTTTACCTGTTTTTGCGGAACCATCCCAAGGTGAAATAAAGAATGTTTTCATGCAAGCTTCCCTATTATTCAGTTGCGTTTGGAATATTTGACCTGTATACCGGATTTGGTTGTTTTGTTTTAACAGTTGCTCATATTGGGGAGCGTGGGTTCAGGGGAGCCGATCTGAATAAACGGTTCTTACCTAGTACAATACTCTCGTAAAAGGAAAACATAATGGCCATACCCGATTTTCAGCGTATCATGCTCCCACTCCTCAAATTTATTGCGGACGGGCAAGAACACACCAATCGTGAGGCTATCGATGCTCTGGCAAAAGAATTCGCACTAACAGAGGATGAACAGAAACAGCTCCTTCCAAGTGGTCAGCAATGCGTTTTCGATAACAGGGTTGCATGGGCTCGCGCCCATATGAAAATGGCCGGTCTGGTTGAAAATACAAAACGGGGCATTTTCCAAATAACAAAACGCGGGACGCAGCTATTAAAGAAAACTCCTTCCGAAATCAACTTGCGCATTTTGCGAGATTTCCCGGAATACATTGATGCAAGAGATCGGAACCAAGTCAAACAAACCGGAGAAAATTCAGCAATTACAGACGAGCAGGAAAGTAAGACACCAGCGGAGCGTCTGGAAGAAGCGTATGAAATGCTACGAAAGAATCTTGCCGGCGAGATCCTTTCTCAATTGAAAGCATCATCTCCGAATTTCTTCGAAAAAGTTGTTGTCGAGGTTTTGGTAAAAATGGGATATGGCGGTTCTCGTAAAGATGCCGGTCAAGCTATCGGTCGAAGCGGTGATGAAGGCATCGACGGCATCATTAAAGAAGACCGTCTGGGCCTCGACATCATTTACATACAGGCCAAAAGATGGGAGAATACTGTCACACGCCCTGAAATTCAGAAATTTGCAGGAGCCTTGCAGGGGAAACGCGCTCGTAAAGGAATTTTTATCACCACCTCGGATTTCTCTCAAAACTCCCACGAGTACGTATCTGCAATTGAAAGCAAGATTATTCTGATTGACGGTCAACAACTGTCACAACTCATGATCGATTTCGGCGTTGGGGTTGCGACTGATGCGATATATGAATTGAAAAGATTGGATTCAGACTATTTTACAGAGAGCTAAGGAGATACTCATATGAAAGTTGCATCCACACAACAAAAAAACGCAAAACCATTAAAAACGCCAAAACTAAACCGAAACAATGTGACGGAATTGTCCGTATATCTTGCCGAACGTGAACGCCAGCGGCAAACATTGGTACACAGCCTGAAAGGCAAATTCAGCGATATGAAATTCAGCAGTGAGGATCTTATTAAACAGCGTCGGTCAGAAACTTTATTGGAGGGACGCTGATGCACTATGTACTTGATGCATGTGCCTTACTTGCCTTTTTGAGGGGGGAGGAGGGAGCGGACAAGATCGAAACGCTGCTTCTTGACAACAATAATCGTTGTATGGCACACGCGGTCAATCTGTGTGAGGTCTATTTCAACCTTGTGCGAGAGTATGGAGAAACCACGGCTCGCGCGGCAATGCAGAATTTCAAGGATATTGGTGTGTTGCCGGTGGACGATATGTCCGAGCCATTCTGGCAGGATGCTGGAAATCTCAAGGCCACGATCAAACGCATCTCTCTTGCGGATTGCTTTGGACTTGTAACCGCCCGTAATTTCAAATCCCCTTTTGTCACTTCTGACCACCATGAGCTTGAAGCAGTATCACGACATTTTCCAGAAATTGAGATTATGTTTTTCAGGTGATTGCTTAAAACGAAAGAGTTGACACCCGCCTCATATTCTAACCGCAGAGAATAACCGAATATTCAACAAAGCTTGGAAGAAAAATGATTTGACTTGAAACAATCACTAGCGTACGATTTAACGTACGAAATGGAGGGAATTGAAAATGACAACACTATCAGCAACAGAAGCAAGAAAATCCCTATATAATCTTGTCGATGATGTCGCTTTATCGCATGACCCAATCCAGATTGTTGGCAAACGGCATTCAGCAGTTCTCATCTCAGAAGACGATTGGCGTGCTATTCAGGAAACTTTGTATCTCACTTCAATTCCAGGAATGCGAGAATCCATCAAGAAAGGCCTCAAAACCCCAGTATCCGAGTGCAGTGAGGAACTTGCATGGTAAGTTGGCAACTTGTATTTACCAAGCAAGCGCAAAAAGATGCAAAAAAGATCGCGCACTCCGGGTTAAAGCCTCAAGCCGAACGACTACTTGAAATCATCAAAGAAAATCCCTTCAAAACCCCCCCACCATACGAAAAACTTGTCGGCGATCTGTCAGGTGCATATTCCCGCAGAATCAATATTCAGCATCGACTGGTTTATGAGGTGCTAGAAGATATCAAAACAATAAAAGTAATCCGCATGTGGACGCATTACGAATAACTGATCATCCGGCCCTCGGCGGCAGCAGGTCGGCGCGGATGACCGCATTGGGTTGCACAGGTTCGAATGAGTGTGATCCCGCCAGACTCCCTAGGAGACCGGCAGCATTACAGTAAACTTTGCCCCCTTTCCTGCCCGGCTTTCAACCTTGATCTCACCGCCATGCCGCTTGACGATGTTGTAGGTCAGGGCCAGGCCGAGGCCGACCCCTTCACCGACATCCTTGGTTGTGAAGAACGGGTCCCAGATGCGGTCAATTATATCCTGAGCAATACCGCAGCCGGTGTCACGCACCTGAACATACACAACCCGGTCCTTGGCAGAGTGAGTTGTTGATATTTCAACCCTGCCGCCATCCTTGGTCGCATGACACGCATTGATCAGCAGGTTCATGAATACCTGGCGCAGCCCGGATGAGTCCCCCAGAATAGAGGGAATATTCTCTTTCAGCCTGGCAACGACTTCCATCTCGTCGTAGTTGGGCTGATGCTTGATCAGTTCCAGAATTTCCCTAATCAGGCCGTTCAGGTTAACGGTGCCGATCAAGCCATCAGACTTTCTTCCAAATTTGAGCAGACTGCCGATAATCCCTTTGCAGTGGTAGGCCTCCCGGACAATGACTTCCAGATATCTGGGGAAGTCCTCCAGCCTGGTATCGCTGCCCAGTGAGGGCTCTTCGCGAAAACGACGCAGAAGAGCCTCGGCATACCCGGCTACCGAGGTGAGCGGGTTGTTGATTTCGTGGGCAATACCGGTTGAAAGCACCCCGATGCTCGACATTTTTTCTGTCTGGATCAACTGCATTTCTTGCAGCCTTTTATGTGTCACATCGCGCAGAAAAACCAGCGCCCTGGTTTTCTCCCCCATCTCATCCTTGATCGGGCTGGCTGTAATGTCAATGTAGCGGGCATCATGACCTTCGCCCTCCAATACCATGGAAGTCTCGACCTGCTCACCGTGCAGAGCCAGTTCAACCGGACAGTTTTGTGGTGAAAAAGCGGTGTCCGGATGAAAGACCTCCCGGCATCCTCCACTGGAAAGAACGTCCTCCGGGAAAAATTGCGGGCAGATGTGATTATGATGCTGAATCGCACCGTTATGGTCAAAGACAATAACGCCATCGTTAACTGCGTCAAAAATTGCCTGCAACTCGTTTTTCTTATTCCGCAGCCGGACCTCGTCCTGCTTGCGCTGGGTTACATCCTGTGTCGTGCCATACAGCTTCACAACTTGCCGGGCGATATTTACAGAAGGTTCGACAATCGTGAAAACCCATTTGGAGGTGCCATCCCTCAGCAACAGGCGATGCTCAATCTCGTAGTTATTGCCCTGTTCGGAGCCCTGCTGCATGAGGGCCAGAACGGATTCGCGATCATCGGGGTGGATCAGACTTGCCAAGGCTTCCGGTGTAGTTTCTTCGCGGCTGAGATTCATAATGCGAAGCAGTTCGTCAGAAACACGCAATTCGCCGCTCATCGGGTCCGAGCGCCATGATCCGACATGGGACATCGACTGGGCCTTGGCCAGATTATATTCGCTCTCCCGCAAGGATTCTTCCCAGCGTTTGCGTTCGGTGATATCGACCATGGCGGCATGGCACTCATCGCCAGACCCCACCGCCATCGCTTCTATTCGCACGTACAGCGGCTGGTTGCCTTTGATTGCGAGTTTCACCCGGCAGGTCATTTTGTCGTGACCCTGAAAGACCATCCGCAGAAAATCAGCGAATACAAAGCGATCTACTTCGGAGATAAAGTGCTCGAAACGCAGGTTAGTCAGGGTCGCGCGTTCTGATTTAAGCAGGCAGGCTCCGGTCAGGTTAACGCTCCTGATAACACCCTTAAGGTCGAACGTGAAATATCCAACGGGAGCAAAGTCATACAAAAGTGCGTACTTATCGCGTGACGCCTCCAGCTCTTGCCTGCTGTTTCGCAACTCTTCGATCTGAAGCTCCAGCTCGCTCTGGCGGAGACGATATTGTTGAAGAAGTTTTGTCACATTCATTACGGTGCTGGACGAGGAAGCATCAGCCTCGTCGCCAACCGGCGGTTTGGCAGTTCGGCGCGTCATAACCGGAGCGCCTTTTTGTAACGCACTCCGAGGGCATCAGCGGTCCAGATTGCGGATTCTACCATAACGGCAGAAACAGGAAACCAGGTCGAGTGAACAGTTTCTCCATCAGCAACGGTTGCTTCCGCCACTTGCCTGATGTCCTCGACAGAGGGGCCGATTATGTCCAGATCTTCCAGGCATAAAGGCAGTCCGACCCTGAAGCAGAAATCCTGAACCTCAGTGATGGCACTGGAAGAGCGGCCTTCCAAAACAAGCTGAACAATGACTCCAAAGGCAACTTTTTCACCATGAAGTTTATGTTTCGCAGCTGGCAACGTAGTGAAGCCGTTATGAATCGAGTGTGCCCCGGCATGTCCTCCATTTTCAGAACTTAGCCCGCTCAAAAGAGTGTTTGCCTCAACAATATATTCAACTGCTGGCGTCACGGAATTCCTTTCGACGGCCAATTTCGCCTGAAGACCAAATTCCAGCAATGTTTCGTAGCAGATCCTCGCTAATGCTTTAGACGCCAGAGTGGAACTAGCCCCACCCGTAAGCGGATTAGGTTTTCCGCTTCTGGAACAGGTATCGGACTCCCAGAAGGTGGCCAAGGCATCTCCCATCCCGGCTATAAGAAATTTTACGGGTGATTGGGTAACTAACGCCGTATCAACCAGAACGCAATCCGGGTTTTTTCGCAAAAAAAGATAGCGTTCGAAAGCTCCATTCTCGGTATAAATAACCGACAAGGCCGAACAGGGTGCATCGGTCGATACTACAGTAGGCACCACTATCACCGGCAGCTTCATTTCGTCTGATACAGCCTTGCCGGCATCGATTGAAGCACCACCGCCCAGGGCGATGATAATATCCACTCCATGTGCTGCCGCGATCCCGGCCAGCCGGGCGATTTCATTTTGTGAGGATATTCCCTGGAAACATTCCTGATGGCAGGTGATCCCATGTTCGGCACAACTTGCAGAAATATCCTGTCCGCACAGCGTCAGAGCGGTCTTTCCGCCGATAACAAGAGCGCTGGTCCCGATGCGGGACGTGTGCAGACCAATTTCCCTGATGGCCCCGGCTCCTTGAACATAGCGGCCTGGCGCGAGCAGCATGCGGCTCATGATTTTCCTTTCCTGGCAATACTCAGTAGCCACCACAGACACCGTCAACCGGTACCTGTCTGATTTCGATTTCTTTTTCCTCAGCTTTTTCAGGCTCGACTGCTGTATCTGTTGCAGGTGGGATTTTAACTGGCAGAGGGGTGGCAGGCTTGTCGTTTTCCTTTATGGTGTTTTTGGACTCATCCATAAATTCAGCTCCTTTAGTGTATTGATTGTCAACCGGAGTGCGGTTTACCGACATCTTCGAGACTTACAGAACCGTGCCCACCCTCTACGCTGGGGGCCCAGTCGCCCAGATGTGCAGCGCACAGGTGCCTCGGGCTGTTCGCTTTTGCGCCGCATTTTCTGCATTCAACGGTTGGATGGTCAGAATTTTTTTTGATGCAGTCATCCAGCCCCTTGGATTTCAGGACGCACATATGATTCTGATGATGTTCAACATCGCAACCCATCTTGTTCCTCCCTATCTTTTTTTCTGGTAAAAAGTGCCAAAGTGCTTACGCCACTCCGCGCTGCTCGGATTAAGCTGCATCCTCTTGTCGTAGCTCACCATCGCCTTGGCCTGCTTGTAATAATCCATGTAGTCGACCGGTTCCTCGTCCTGCTCCTGGCCATGCCGGTCGCGCCGCTTCCTTGGGGCAAGATCGGTATAGATGCTGCGGAAGAGGTCTTCCAGGATCACGCTCAGTTCGTCAACGCTCTTGACCTGCTCAACCTTGTCACAGTAGGCTCCGTACTGTTCGATCAGGCAGTCCCCGCGCTTCCAGGTTTCACGATCCTCCGGAGTAAGCCAGAGCAGATAGCCCGCTTTCTCCCTGATCTCGTCCATCACCCAGTCATTGGCTTCGTTGTAGTTGTTTCGGGCGTCGCCCAGGATGATGACGGTCGGGTTCCCGCGCATGCTCTCCAGATGCCTTTTCTTGAAGTTGACGAGGACCTTGCCGTAATCGCTGTTCTCGTCCATATCGACCAGTGCGCCCGAATCTATGATCTCCAGCAGACAATTGACCGGCATGTTTGTCAGCAGATCGGTGATTTCGGCCAGCTCCTGATTAAAAACAAAACTGCGGACATCCATCAGACGGTTATGCAGGGTGTGCAGAAGGAGAAGCATGAAGCGCGAGGCGTAGCTGACCGAAAAACTGACGTCACAGAGTACCACCAGCCTGGGCCGGACCTTTTTTTTGCGGCGCAGCGAGACCAGAAAAGGCACCATGCCATTACGGTAGTTTTTCTGGAGTGTCTTGATAACATGCAGTTTTCCGCGGTTCTGCTCTTCCTTCAGCCGCCGCACATCCTTGCGGATACGGATCAGCATGCGGGAGACAACTTCATGCATGTCGGCGATCTCTTCCGGGGTGAAGGCGTTATTGTTATCCTTGCTCCAGCTTTTGCTGAATGCGGCCGATGGAAGGTTAAGCAGGTTGAATTCCGAAGGTTTGGGGGCCTTGTTCTTCCCTTTGTGGCCTTTCATCCGGACTTGTATCTCAGGCCCGTCTGAATCTTCCAGATCCCGGAGCCAATCCATGTTTTCAAGGTCCTCAGCCGTCAAATCCTTTGCGCCGGATAACAGGCCGGGTCTGTCCTCTTCCCGTTTCTCCAGCATCTCGGCGGTAAACTCTTCCCCCTCGACGATGTGAAAATAGGCGCCCATCAGATCTTCGGGGGTTATGAAAAACGGATTTTCCGGCTGACGGCTGAAGAAAATGTCGAATATATCGTTGAAGCCGGGGATATCGTTGGCGTTTTTCACAAGCGTCAGCTGAAGCAGCGCCCTGACCCCCTCTCTCCCTTCAACACCACCAAGGGCCAGCGCATGCACGGCATCAAGGCACTCTCCGGGCGACACCCGTATCCCCTCTTCCCGCAGGGCCTGAACAAAACGGGTGACGACCGTTTCCATGGCTAACTCAATTCCTGCATGGCCAGCTCCTTGACCATCTGCAGGTCAGCCTGGTGTTTGGCGATCACCCCCACGGTATTGTCCAGCATTGCCCTGGTGAGCCGGCCGGCATTCAGTATGGTCAGCACGTTGGCCCAGTCCAGGGTTTCAGAGACACTGGGGGGCTTGCGCATATTCAACTCCCGGGCCTTGCGCAGGAAGGAGACCATCTGCTGGGCCAATTCTTCGCAGATTTGCGGGTAACGGGCCTGGACAATGGCAACTTCGCGTTCCAGGTCAGGGTAGCCGATATAGAGATAGAGGCAGCGGCGGCGAAGAGCATCCGAGATCATGCGGGTGCCGTTACTGGTCAGAATCACCAGCGGTTTTCTCCTGGCTTCGATTACCCCTAGTTCGGGGACTGAAACCTGGAAGTCGCTCAGGCACTCCAGCAGCAGCGCTTCGAACTCGTCTCCGGAACGGTCAATTTCATCGATCAGGAGCAGTGAGCGTTTTTCCGACAGAAAGCTGCGCAGAATAGGCCGCTGCACCAGGAAGTTCATTGAGAAAAACATGCTCTCTTCGGCTGCCAGACGCTCAACAGCCTCGCGCAGATCGGCCGACACCGAGAGATAGTTGTCCAGCTGGGTGCGCAGCAGTTGGGTGTAGAGCAGCTGCTTGCCGTATTCCCAGTCATAGAGAGCTTTTCCCTCGTCGATCCCCTCGTAGCATTGCAGGCGTACCAGCGGGAAATCCAGGGAAGATGAGAGCGCTTTGGCCAGGCCGGTCTTGCCGACACCGGGCGGCCCTTCGATCAGAATCGGCTTCTCCATCCGCAGAGCCAGAAATACAGCGGTTGCGATGGCATTGTCTGCAATATAGCCGCTTCCGCGGAGAAAATCCTTTATCCCCTGTTCGGTAACCATTGATGACCTCGTTCGTGTTGTATTTAACTCTTTCAATATTGAGCCTCTTGCAAAAGTCATAAAAGGCCCCTCCCCCCTGGCGGGGGAGGGTTAGGGTGGGGGGGAGGTTGCCATGATATCAGCAAGTGGCACCTTCACCCACCCCCCCAACCCCCTCCCGTCAAGGGCGGGGGAGCTAATTTTGAGACTTTTGCAAGAGCCTCTATTGAATTACTTTGCAAGCTTTGCGCCGTTGCCAGATAAAAAAGCCGCTGGCACCCGGTGAGGGGGTCTTCCCTTCGGGGCCAGCGGCATCACATTAGATCAGTGGAGGCACACTGAATTGGATTACATATTACATGCAGCCGGCAAAGACAGCTCTCATCTCGTGGAATCCGACATCCTTGGGATTGCCTTCGGAGCAGATATCAGCGGCGGCGAATTTGGACAGACCGTCAAGGTCCTTTTCCTGCAGGCCGAGGTCAGCAAAGCGCTGGGTGATGAACAACTCGTCCTTGAGCTCCTGAATGGCGTCGATGAATTTCTCGCCGGCTTTGTAATCGGAAAGCCCGGCAACGTCGATATCAGCGGCTTTTGCCATCATTTTGAAGCGCTCGGGGCAGGCCGGCAGGTTGTAACGGCAGACATCCACCAGGGCGATGGCGTTGCAGAGGCCGTGCGGCGCATCGTAGAGACCGCCCATGGCGTGTGCCATCGAGTGGACGATGCCAAGGCCGGCGCTGTTAAAGCTGTAGGCGGCGGCCATCTCGGCCCAGACCATCTGCTCGACAGCCCTGTCATTGTTGCGGTTGGCGGCCGACTGGCGCAGGTTCTGGAAAATTTCGGTGATTGCCCAGAGGCCGGGGCCGTAGGCGGACTGTACGCAGAGACGTGAAGCGATCGCTTCGACAGCGTGGGTCAGGGCGTCCATGCCGGTGTAGGCGACCAGCTCCTGAGTCATGCACTGATGAATCAGCGGATCGTTAACCGATTTGCTGGGTGTGCAGTTCGGATCGAAAAGAGCCATTTTATACATCTTCTCGGTATGATTGATGATCGAGAAACAGGAGACTTCGGAACCTGTTCCCGAGGTGGTGTTGATGGCCAGATGCGGAATCTTGTTTTTCTTGGTGGCCTTGAAAGCGCCTTCAAAAGAACGGACGTCCTGGCCGTCGTGGCTGTAGACCAGCTTGATGGCCTTGCCGCAGTCATGTGAACTGCCGCCGCCCAGGGTGATGATGCCGTCGAATTTGCCGGAAGCCAGAACTTTGGCGCCTTCCATGACTTCGTGATCTTTAGGGTTGGGAGTAGCTTTATCAAACAGCTCGGAGGAAACGCCGGCATGCTTGAGGACGCCCTGGATCGCTTCGACGATGCCGGTTCCGCGCAGGCCGGTGGTTACGATAAGGGCATTGGTCATGCCCAGCGCCTTGGCGTCGTTGCCAACCATAGTATGTGCGCCCCAGCCGATGTTTACAGAGGGATAAGCGTGCTGCATCTTGATCGGGTATTCAGTTCTCTGCTGTGTAAGTGTCCGTTTTACATCTCTGAAATGTGGCATTGGTACTTCCTCCTTTTTGTGGTGTGTGTTTTTTTGTGCTGCCCTGATTGCAATACAATGCTGCGATCACCGTTACATCTATGTCCTTTCGGGAATTTAGCCACCACCTCCTCATAACCTGATTTTACGATCATCCCTATTTGAGTAAACAAGAGCCGAATAACAGCGCTTCAAGGCTCGTCATGATCGAGTTGACAAGGACTTAGCAAGTTGAATGCCAACTTGAATTGATATTTAATTACAAGCAGTTACAGCTGATATCGCGGAAATGGCTACTGGCGGGAAAATGATCCGGGGTCATTTGAAACAGTTTTATACAAATTTCTCCACAATGCCTGCTTTGGAGGCTATGGATTTTATCCACACTGGGTAATTTCCACACAGTTGTCCTGTCGCGGAAAGGTCGCCGGACAGATCGCAGTCGGCAGCCTCAAAATCTGATGATGGTTTACGCAGGGCAGGCATCGGGGCAAAAAATGAGGCATTATCCCACACTGTGGCATTATTCCACAGCTGCGCAGAAAAATGAATTCGGCGGTGTCATGATAAACAGGCTGGTTAATTCAGTATGATATGCTGAGGTGTTGAAGGTGGCCGGCCGCTACCCGATGGGAGTCAGGCGCGAGGTGTAGCAAATTGCAACAGTGCTGGAAAGGTTGGATAGCAGCGCTGGTATCCCGGAACGCCTGACGGCAGCACATCGCAGCGACCTCAAGCTTCCAGGCCGTAGCGTTCCAGCTTGCTGTAGAGGGTCTTGCGGTCTATTTCCAGCAGTTTGGCGGCCTGACTCTTGTTCTGGTCCACCAGTTCGAGAACTTTCTGGATATGGTCCCGCTCGACAGCCCAGAGCGGCGCGGCGGTAAAGCCGGGATTCTCGTCGCGTGCCAGGCTGGCCGGCGCTGTATAGACAGCTTTCTGTGGCGCGAACGGGAACAGATCCGGGGTGATAATCGGTTCATTGGCAAGAATGCAGGCCCTGCGGATCGTATTGCGCAATTCCCTGACGTTCCCCGGCCATTGATAGGCACAGAGCGAGGCCATCGCTTCATCGGTTATTTCCCAATTGCGGGTATCATTTTCATTGCATTGCTGGATGAAGAACCAGGAGAGCGGTATGATGTCTTCGGGGCGCTGCCGCAAGGGGGGCACCGGGATCGGCAGCAGATTGATGCGGTGGTAGAGATCTTCCCTGAATTCACCGCGATTAACGCAGTCGGACAGGATTTTGTTGGAGGCAAAGACAAAACGGACGTTGACGCGGATATCGTGATTGCCGCCCATCCTGCGGAAGGTGCTGGTTTCGAGGATGCGAAGCAGTTTGACCTGCACGTCGAGCGGCATCTCCGAAATTTCATCCATGAACAGTGTTCCGGTGTCGGCCAGCTCGAACAGGCCGGCTCTCCCTTTATTGGCGCCGGTGTAGGCCCCCTGCATATGCCCGAACAACTCGCTTTCAGCGGTGTTGGCGTCAAATCTGCCGCAATTGACGGTTACAAAGGGCTTGCTGGCGCGACGGCTGGCGTCATGAACCGCCCGGGCTATCAACTCCTTGCCGGTGCCGCTCTCGCCGCTGATCAGTACATGTTCGTCGGTCATACCCCAGCGCTGAACCGTATCCATAACCTTTTTAATCACCGGGCTCTTGCCGATGATGCGGTGGTTTTCAAAGCGTTTGATCTCTTTTTTGAGGTTTATGTTTTCCAGCCGCAGACGGTTTTTTTCACAGGCCTTGTCGATCAGAATTTCCAGCTCGTCAAGCTTGATCGGCTTGGTGAGATAGTCATAGGCGCCGTGCTTGATGCATTCCACTGCGGTTTCAATCGTGCCGTGGCCGGTGAACATGATGATCTCGGGAATTGTAGACTCCGTCCGCATCAGCTTGAGGGCTTCGACCCCATCCATGCCGGGCATGCGAACATCCAGCAGCACAACGTTAAAGATCTCTTCCCGGAAACAGGCCAGCCCTTCCTCGCCGCTGGCCGTGGCGGTCACCTTGTATCCGGAACGGGACAGCTCCATCTGCAGCAGCTCCCGCAGCGACTTGTCATCTTCGACAACAAGAACCTTTGTATCGTTACGAACTATTTCTGACATGCCGGTATCCTTACGGTAAATTTCGACCCTTTGCCGACCTGGCTCTCAACATGGATATCCCCGCCCAGGCGTTTGACGATATTGTAGGTGACAGCCAGTCCAAGACCGAGACCTTGCCCGACATCTTTTGTGGTGAAAAAAGGATCCCAGATCTGGTCGATGGCCTCCTTGGATATTCCGCAGCCGGAGTCGCGAATCTGAAACATGACCAGCGATGGTCTCACAGTTTTGGTAGTTATTTCAACCACTCCGGCTCCGCTGATCGCCTGATGGGCGTTGATCAGAAGGTTCATGAAAACCTGTCTCAGGCCGTTTGGATCGGCAATAACGTCCGGCAAATCGCTTTGAAGACAGGTTTGTATCTCGATTTTCTCGTAGCTGGATTTGTAGCGGACCAGCTCAAGAACCTCGTTCAGTACGTCGTTGATATTTACGTTGCCGACAGATCCGTCCGACTTGCGGCTGAAGGAGAGCAGGCCGTCAATGATGCCCTTGCAGCGGTATGATTCACGGACGATCACCTGCAGATATTTCGGAAACGCCTCCAGCCTGGGATCGTCAAGCAGCCCACGCTCCTCGTTGAAACGCCGCAGCAGTGCCTCGGCATAGCCCGCGACCGACGAGAGCGGGTTGTTGATCTCGTGGGCCACACCGGCAGCCAGGACTCCTATGCTGGATAGCTTTTCAGCCTGCACCAGCTGCATCTCCTGCTGGCGTTTCCCGGTTACATCGCGCAGAAACAGGAGCGCGCGATTCTGCTCGCCCTTGCTGTCTTCGATCGGCGTCGCGGTAACATCCAGATAGCGTACCTTCCCGTCGGAGTGCAGCGAAGTGATCGAGGTTTCCACTCGTTCACCGGCCAGGGCACGCTCTACCGGGCAGTCGGCGGGGGCTGATTCCTGCCCGCTGTGAAAAAGCTCACTGCATGAACAGCCTGGCAGGGTTTCCTGAGGAAAATAGTGCGGACAGATGTGGTTGCGATGCTGCACCAGGCCGCTGGTATCATACACGATAACCCCGTCGCTGATCGAGTCGAACATGGCCTGAAGTTCGCTGCTTTTGCTGCGCAGTCCCAGATTGGCCGCTTCCAGCTCATGAATTTTCTGCTTTACCTCGGCATAGAATCCGATTTTCGAACTGTCCAGGCCGAGCAGTCGCTCAAGCGATGATTCGTCCATTTTTGTCCGAACGGCAACCTTGCTCATCAGTAGGCCCTTTCCAGGATGCGCAGCAGATCTTCCTCGTCAGCTTCACGCGGGGAGGTGACGATGCAGACGTCCTTGAGCGCCCGGCGCGCCAGTTCCGGCAGGTCCTGGCGCTGGACTCCGATACTGCGCAGGCTGCGGGGGGCTCCGCTGGCATCCAGAAGAGAGTCGAGCGTTTCCTGGATTTTTTCGCTGGCCGAGCTGATATCGCCGTTGGAGCGGTGTCCAAGCCCCCAGGCCAGCTCCTGAAGTTTTTCGGTAACAACCGGAATGTCGTAGCGGATCACTTCCGGGAGCAGAATCGCGTTGATGCTGCCGTGGTTGGCGTCGTAAAGCCCGCCGATCGGATGAGCCAGTGCATGGACGATGCCGAGCATGGAATTCGAGAAAGCCATGCCGGCGTGCAGACTGGCCCGCGCCAGATTCTCCATGTCTTCCTGCCGTCGTTCGTGGACGGCGTCCGCCAGACTGCCTGCCAGAAGTCGAAGCGCCTTGATGGCGTGGACATCGGTGAGGGTTGTGGAGGCGATCGAAAAAAAAGCTTCTATGGCGTGACTCAGGGCGTCGGTAGCAGTGGTGCCGACAAATTCATCCGGCAGGGTCGCCAGGGTATCAGGGTCGGTCAGGCTGATATCCGGGGCGACGCAGCGGCTCATGATGCAGATTTTGCGAAAATGCTCGGTATCGGTGATGATTGCAAACTGGGAGACGTCGGAACCGGTACCGCAGGTGGTAGGGCAGAGTACCAGCGGCGGGAGCGGACGAATGATCCGGTCAGGCCCCTCAAAGTCGCGGATCTTTCCACCGTTAGAGACCAGAATGGCTATGGCCTTGGCCGCATCCATGGAGCTGCCGCCTCCCAGGCCGACGATTACGTCAGCGCCATGGCGCAGATACTCCTTGACCCCGTTTTCCACCTCGTGATCCTTGGGGTTGGGGGTTATGCCGTCGTAGTAAATGAATTCAAGACCGGCGTCTAAAAGGCTCCGCATGGCCTGATCGACCCAGCCGGCACGAAAAAGCCCCTTGTCGCTGACCAGAAAGATTTTTTTGCCCCCCAGCCTGCGGGCGCAGGCGCCTACATGGTTCAACATGCCTCGGCCGAAAATGATTTCAGGCACTTCAAATTTATAATTATGCAGCGTGTTGTCCGGACGTTTTTCCATGGCAGACCTTTCATGCCTGTTTCTGACTGTGATGCTGTCGGGGGAACATCAGAGCAACAATGAACGATATTACACAAGCAATGCTCGTGCCCAACACCAAACCCGGTTTTATGTTTTTAGCTGACGGCGGAGATTATTTTCAAAAAATGTTGCTGCAATCGCCACTGTCTGCGCAAGCGTGTATTCCTGAGACAATTCTCCACGGTGTAGAACTTCTCCCCATCAGCTTATCACACAATAATTACGGCATGTTAGAAAATATGTCCTGATTGTCCCCATCTGCCTCTGGCTGATACGCATCTGAACCTACAGGTGTAACCTTCTGATATTTAAAGAGAATACCACTGTTTTATTTTTTGGCACCACGGTTGCACAACGACCTGCTGTCCGGATACGAAGGCCGACATGGTCAGGCATGGCGGGTTGGGGACTCGAGGCGCACCAGTTACTAAGAATCGCCGGAAAATGGACGCTAATATTGACCGCCAGATTCGAACGATTGAAGCACTGAAATACAATATCCAATAGAAAGGAGAGGCATAAAATGTTCAGACAAATATTCTGGACAGAAGGGTTGTGATGTCTTGTGGTTCAAAGGAAATTTATTCCAGCTTTTAAATTTACTGAACGAGGGAGAACACATTATGAAGAAAAGTACTGTATTAGCACTTGGACTTGTTGCTGCGTTATCGTTAACAGCAGTAAAACCGGGTAACGCTGCCTTTGTCATCGGCGGCGAAAATGGCTGGCAACTCAGCACCGACGGCATAGTGGATGTTTTTGCCACCTACGCCTCTACCACCCCGAAGCCGACTGGCGCACGCTCTCTGAGTCTTTTAAGCATCGGCGGGAATGAGACCCAGCAGGACCAGCACTTTGGCGTTGGCATCGGCCTGCTGCCGTCGGTGATCGCCTTCAATGTCAAGGCGCCCACTACCAATGGAGTTGACTCCAGTGTTCGGGTCGGCATTTATCCGAACATCCAGAACAAGGGTAGTAATCGCTTCGATACCTCCCCTAACATCGACTTCCGCGAGTTTTTCTACACCGCCAAGGGAGCCTACGGCGAACTGCTGGCCGGGCGCGCCCTGAACCTGTATCAGGGCAAAAACATCCTGAATGATATGACTCTGCTGACTTCCGGCACGATCCCCGGCACCGCTTTCAAGGGCGGCACGACTCTGGGGCATATCGGCTACGGCTATCTCTACACCAACTTCGGTCCCCAGATTCGCTACACCACCCCCGATTTTGGCGGCGTCAAGGTGGCTATCGAGATTGCCGAGCCTTACAAGATCAGTGCTGATACCGGCAAAACCAATTCGCCTCGCTTTGAAACCGAGATATCCTACGCCGGCAAAATTGGCACTGCGGCGGTCCAGGGCTGGCTTTCCGGTCTTTACCAGAGCGCTCCGCGCAGTGAAACCGCTGCTGCCCGGCCCGGCAAGGACAATCAGTCCGTCGGCGGCGCAGCTGGCGCCAGCGCCGGATTCGGCGGCCTAAACGTCCTGCTCTCCGGTTACTACGGCAAGGGGCTCGGCATGGTCAGCGCTCAGGACGGCGACTTCCTTGAATCTACTTCCACCGACGCGCTCGGAAACGAGAGGAAACATTGGGGATATCTGGCCCAGGCCACGTATCAATTGACCTCTTCAGTCAAAGTTGGTGCCAACTACGGCCAGACCCGTCAGGAGAAAAATGACAACGAGCCGGCCGGCCCGGTCATCATGAAAAATCAGGAGTCGGCTGTTATGATGGTTGCTTACAACCTGAACAAGTTCACCCAGTTCGTGGCTGAGTACATCTATGCCCAGAATACCTGGATGGACGGCAAAAAGCAGCATTCCAACCAGATCGCTCTCGGCACCATGTTTTACTGGTAACCAGCGTTGTCCGGTTAAGTTTTTGCGGTTCGCAGTTTTTCCCCTCTCCCTAGCCCTCTCCCACAAGGGGCGAGGGGCTTTAAAGCTACCCTCCCGTCGATGGGAGGGGTTGGGGGAGGGTGCAAGGCAGTTGTTTCAATTCCAAACACCAGACTGCAATTTTCTAACCGGACAACACTGACTGGTAACCAAAACAGACGCTTCTAAAGGAGATTATCATGCCGAAATATGTGATCGAACGTGAGCTTCCGGGTGCGGGGCAATTGTCGGCTGAAACATTACAGGCCATCTCGCAGAAGTCGTGCGGCGTCCTCCAGGGGCTTGGCCCGCAGATTCAGTGGGTGCAGAGTTATGTAACCGATGACAAGATCTACTGCATCTACATCGCTCCCAACAGGGAAATGGTGCTGGAGCATGCCCAGCAGGGCGGATTCCCGGCCAACAGTGTTGCTGAAGTACGAACAATGATTGACCCTACCACTGCCGAATAAGTATCCCTTTGCTCCCCTCCCGGTTTTCCGGGAGAGGGACTGTAATTTAATTTAAGGAGAATGAAAATGACGTTAGCTCTGCTTGTATTAATCAGCATTATGTGGGTTCCGGTAGGTATGTTTTTTCTGGGTTACGGCGAAGCCAAAAGCACCGGTTTTGTCAGTGCCGTCGTAGGCGTTCTGGTCGTTATCGGCGCGACTCTCCAGGCAGCCGTATTCACCGATCCTTTTACCGCTGGATTACTGTTCGTATTCGGAGTCCTTTATATGCAGACCGGCCACGCCCTTATGACCGGTGTAACTGATCTGCGCACGGTCGGAAACGGCGCGCTGCTGGTTGGAATCGTATGCGCGGTGTACGCTTTCCTCTATATTACCGGCGGCGGAGTGAAGCCGGACGGCAAGACAATCATCAGCGTTGTTCCCTATCTGGCATTCATGAATCTGACCTTTGTCGTGATCTGCTTTACTGTGACCGGCGTGACCTATGGCAAGATCAACCCCAAGGTTGCGGCAACCATGTTCATCGTCTTAAGTTTTACCTGTCTGCTGGCCCCTGCATTCGGGCTGATGGGTTACGGCAAGCTTCCTTTTTAGCGGGTACTCGAAAGCGCGATTTCAAAATAATCGGCCAGGACCCAATGAAGTCATGGCAACCGTAGCGGTAAAGCTACAGTGAATAACGCGATACGAGACTGGAACGGGGGCACTTATACGGTGCTCCCGTTTTTTATTGGCCCGGGTCTTGCTTGTGGATATAGTCTGGATGTCAATAAATTTGATCTGTTACGCGGAGGAATTATGAAAACTTTTCACGTCAGAGATGCCGGCCGGCTCAGTTCTGTCTTTGTGGTACTTGTGGTCTTGCTGGTTTTTTCATCCATCTCCGCTGCCGCTGATGTCCGCATGCTCTGGCAGAGCCGTGACCAGTTCGTGGCGCTGGAGCGTCAGGATTCTCCTGCGGGCGTCGCCGCAATTTTAAACGACCACCCGGTTGAAATACCCCCGGACCGGCTCACGGCAATGCTTGCCTCCATAACACTGCAATTGCCGGATAATAAAACCCCTGAACAATTGATCACGACACAGTCGCTTGAGGTGCTGGTGCCGGAGCTGCTGGCCGGATTCAAAAAAGCATCGCCCGGCGAAGACGTCACCTTTGCGGTCATAGGTCTGCACAGATCACTGTACGGTTTTGCCAAAAGCCCCAAAGTGACGACGGGGCGGGCATTTTACAAGGGTGGCAGCTTAAACCTGATCATAGGGTTTGCCCAGAAGGATTTTAACGAGCGTGAGGACCGGCGTCTGTCCCCCTTTATTCCCGGTAGCAGGCAGAAGCCGCTGGAGGGGGAGTGGCAGTTGCTGCCACAGCCAGGCCAGAATGACTTTAGGCTGACCAGGAAGGATTGGGTGAGTTTTGGCGATAAGTGGCAGCCCGCAGTTGCAAAAACTCCAACGGTTGAAAAGATTAGCCCCGCAGTGCAGAACGGCCCGGCTCAGCCTCAGCCCGTCAAGCCCGGCAAAGATCTGCGCAAGCCGGCGGAGCGCCTGACTACCCTCAACGAGCTGAAGGAAAAAGGACTGATCAGCGAAGAAGAATTTCGCAGCAAACGCTCAGAAATCCTGAACGGAATTTAGACTAGTACCATGTAACTCTTAATCGTTCGCACCAAACCCCTCTAAATCTCCCCTTAACAGGGGAGACTTCAAGGCTTCCCCCCTGTCAAGGGGGGACGGAGGGGTGGTGGTTTTAGATGTTCCAACTACTATCAGTAAATAATGCTATGCGTTCTCGCATGCCGTGGGGGAGCCTGAAATGATAATCACAGGGAAAAAAGTCAGAAATACAGGAAAAAAACGAAAAAAGCCGCGCACTACGAATAAAGGGCGGGCGCCGCTTTCGGTTGTTTCCGTTCGTATTTCAGATGCCGAAAAGAAGCGTATTGACGAAATAATGCGGCGTGATAACATCACACGCTATTCAGACGTAATGAAACTTGCTATTCAACTGATCGGGGTTCCCAACGATGACGGATATGAACGTGCAGGCATGTTCCGCTGAGCAGGGTGTTGATGGGCAGGAGACGTTTGCACACCCTTCCAAGCTGTTTGTAGAGACCACAACCCGCTGCAATCTGGGCTGCCTGATGTGTGTCAAGCAGACCGCCGGCTGCGAGCTGGCCGAAGCCGACATGCTGCCCGAGACCTTTACTGCGCTGGCCCCGGCCCTGCCCCACATCACTGCGCTGGTTCTGAACGGTATCGGCGAGCCGCTGATCAATCCCCATCTGGAAGAATTCATCCGTACGGCCAAGTCGCTGATGCCGAAAACCGGCTGGATCGGCTTTCAGTCCAACGGCCTGCTTTTGACCAATCAAAGGGCTGTTGCGCTTGTGGAAGCCGGCCTTGACCGGATCTGCCTGTCGATCGACGCCGCCTCGCCCGGTCTGTTTCAGGAACTCAGAGAGGGGGGCGACCTGTCCGACATCGAACGTGCCCTGGCGGCGCTGGACAATGCCAGGCGTTCCTGCCGCAGGCCGGACGTTGCCGTCGGCATCGAATATGTCGTCATGCGCAGAAATCTTGCCGAGCTGCCGGCAGCGCTGCGCTGGGCCGCCGCCCACGGGGCAACCTTCGCGATCGTGACGCATATGCTGCCGTATGAAGAACAGCATGCCGGCGAAGCTGCCTACAGTCTCTGCACTGCCGAGGCGATAGAACTTTTCAGGAGGTATGCGGCAGCGGGGCGTCAGCAGGGGCTGGATATATCGGATTATTTCACGGCGCGCTGGAAGTATAAACGGAGTGCCGATGAACAGCTCCTGGTGGAACTGGTTGAGGCCATGAAGGCGGAAGCCGCCCAGGCTGATCTCTTCATCGATCTTAAAAAGCTGCTCATGATGGACATTAATCAGGTGGATCAGGTCGAGGCGGTGTTTGCCCAGGCCCGCGATGTTGCCGCTGAATGCGGAATTGATCTGCGCCTGCCCGAAGTAACCCTGCTCGAAAAGCGGCGTTGCAGCTTCGTAGAGGAGG
>JACRCG010000229.1 GCA_016219145.1 Deltaproteobacteria bacterium
CGGCAAGGTGATTGAGTTAACCGAGAAAGTTGACGAATATATACCGACACCGGAGCGCCCGATAGACAAGCCGTTCCTTATGCCCATTGAAGACGTGTTCACTATCACCGGCCGCGGCACTGTTGCCACAGGCAGGGTAGAGCGCGGGATAGTCAAGGTTGGCGAGGAAGTAGAGATCGTCGGGATCAAGGCCACCACCAAGACCACCGTGACCGGCGTGGAAATGTTCCGCAAGCTTCTGGACGAAGGTCGAGCCGGCGACAACATCGGGGCTCTCTTGCGCGGTGTGAAGCGGGAAGACATCGAGCGCGGCCAGGTGCTGGCCAAGCCGGGGAGCATCACCCCGCACACCAAGTTCAAGGCCGAGGCATACATCCTGACCAAGGAAGAAGGCGGCCGCCACACCCCGTTCTTCAACGGCTACCGTCCGCAGTTCTACTTCCGGACCACCGACGTGACCGGCGTAGTTGACCTTCCTGCGGGGACCGAGATGGTCATGCCCGGCGACAACGTCGCCGTGGTGGTGAACCTGATCACCCCGATCGCCATGGACGAAGGACTTCGCTTCGCGATCCGCGAAGGCGGCCGCACTGTCGGCGCCGGCGTGGTCAGCTCGATTATCGAATAAGTACGAAAATACGAGGAAACGATGCAGACGCAGAAAATCAGAATCCGCCTTAAGGCATATGATCACCGGCTACTTGACCAGTCGGTGGGTGAGATCGTAGATACGGCCAAGCGTACCGGGGCCCGGGTAGCCGGACCGATTCCGCTGCCGACGGTCATCAACAAGTACTGTGTGCTCCGCGGACCTCACGTAGACAAGAAGTCCCGCGAGCAGTTCGAGATCCGGACCCACAAGCGTCTGATCGACATCCTGGATCCGACCCAACAGACTGTTGACGCACTCATGAAGCTGGATCTCTCGGCCGGCGTTGACGTAGAAATCAAGCTTTAGACGAGACCACGAATAGGATTGAGTTATGAAGAAGGGATTGATTGGGAAAAAACTGGGCATGACCCAGATCTTTGCCGAGGATGGGCGCCGCATCCCGGTTACCGTTGTGGAAGCTGGTCCCTGTGTGGTCCTGCAGAAAAAGACCGTTAAGAACGACGGCTATAATGCGATCCAGCTCGGCTTCGACGCTATTGACGCCAACCGCGCCAACCGCCCGGCGATCGGCCATGCCAAGGCGGCAGGCCAGGGGGCTTTCCGCCACCTGCGTGAATTCCGCATAGAGGACGTTGATCAGTTCAATGTTGGTGACGAGGTGAAGGCCGAACTCTTCACTGCCGGCGATATCGTTGACGTAACCGGTACCTCCATCGGTAAGGGTTTCCAGGGTGTTATCAAACGCTGGGGATTCAAGGGTGGTCGTTCAAGCCACGGCTCCACCTTTCACCGGGCACCCGGCTCCATCGGCGCTTCGGCAACCCCGTCGCGGGTCTTCAAAAACAAGAAGATGCCCGGCCAACTCGGTGACGAGCGTGTCACGGTGCAGCGGTTGACGGTAGTGCGCGTCGACGCGGCCGACAATCTGATTCTGATCAAAGGGGCCATCCCCGGTGCCAAGAACGGCCTGGTCCTGATCAAGGACACTGTCAAGCAGTAAATAGTCTTTCCGGAGAGTCAAGCAATGGCAACCATTGACGTATATGATCTGAATAAGAATAAGGTGGCAGAGTTGGAGCTCAATGACGAGGTGTTCAACACCGAAGTCAGGGAGTATCTCATCCACGAGGCCGTACGGGTACAGCTTACGAACCGTCGGGCCGGCACTGTTGCCGTTAAGAACCGTTCTGCCGTTTCCGGCAGTGGCAAAAAACCGTTCAAGCAAAAAGGGACCGGCAATGCCCGTCAGGGTTGCAAGCGCGCTCCCCAGTACCCTGGTGGTGGCGTTGCCTTCGGACCTCAGCAGAAAGTATATAATCTGTCCATGAACAAGAAGGCCCGCAGGGCAGCCCTTCGTTCCGTTCTCTCCCTGGTCTACAAAGAGAACAAGATGACGGTTGTCAAGGATCTGGCGCTGGATGCCATTTCAACCAAAGGGTTTGTTTCGGTTCTGAACAAGTTTGACATCGATAAGACCCTGGTGATAGTTGACGGCGACAACCGCAACCTCACCCTCTCGGCCCGGAACGTCAAGCACGTCAAGGTTCTGCAGAGTGATGCCCTGAACATCTTCGATGTCATGAAATTCCAGAACATCGTCTTTACCCAGGACGCGGTCCGGAAGGTGGAAGGAGCGCTGCAGGCATGAATATCTATGATGTGATAAAGAAGCCGTTGATCACCGAAAAAACCACGATTGAAAAAGATAACAAGAACGTGGTGGCCTTTGTGGTCCATAACGACGCCAACAAGATCGAGATCAAGCAAGCCACCGAGAAGCTCTTCAAGGTGAAAGTCGACTCGGTCAAGACTGCCACCGTTGCCGGCAAGGTCAAGCGGGTCGGCAAAACCGTTGGCAAGCGCTCCAACTGGAAGAAGGCCTATGTTGCCCTCCAGGAAGGGAGCACCATCGACTTCTTTGAAGTGTAACCCCCCAGGTAACGGAGTACTCTGAAATGGCTATTAAGACGTACAAACCTACATCGGCAGGACGCCGGCATCAGACCTGCTCGACTTTTGATGAGATTACCTGCTCAACGCCGGAAAAGTCTCTCCTGGTTAACCTGCAAAAGACCGGTGGCCGTAACCACTTTGGCCGTATTACCTCTCGGCATATTGGTGGCGGTCATAAGCAGAAGTATCGGGTGATCGACTTCCGCCGCGACAAGCGCGATATACCCGCAAAGGTGGCGACGATCGAGTACGACCCGAATCGTAGTGCTCGCATTGCGCTGCTGAATTATGCCGATGGTGAGAAGCGCTATATTCTGGCGCCGCTCGATCTGAAGGTCGGTGATACCATCATCGCCAGCACCACAGCTGATATCAAGCCGGGGAATGCTCTGCCGCTCAAGGATATTCCGCTCGGTACCATTATCCACAATGTCGAGCTGAAGATCGGCAAAGGCGCCCAGTTGGCTCGCAGCGCCGGCACCTTTGCCCAACTGATGGCCAAGGACGGCAAATATGCCCAGGTAAAGCTTCCTTCCGGGGAAGTGCGCATGGTGCTTCAGGAATGTCTGGCGACCATAGGGCAGGTGGGAAACCTGGATCATGAAAATGTTTCCATCGGCAAGGCCGGCCGTTCCCGCTGGCTCGGCCGCCGACCCAAGGTTCGCGGTGTGGCCATGAACCCGGTTGACCACCCGCATGGTGGTGGTGAAGGCCGCACCTCCGGTGGTCGACACCCGGTAACTCCGTGGGGTATTCCGACCAAGGGGTACAAGACACGGACGAACAAGACCACTGACCGCTTCATTGTCAAAAAGCGCACAAAATAATAGCCGCTGCAGGGGATACTAATGGCACGTTCAATCAAGAAGGGTCCTTTTATAGACGACCACCTGGCCAAGAAAGTGGCCGTGGAGAATGCCGGTTCCAAGAAGATCATCAAGACCTGGTCCCGTCGCTCCACCATCACGCCTGACTTTATCGGCCTTTCCTTTGCTGTACACAATGGGAAGAAGTTCATTCCGGTGTTCGTCACTGAGAACATGGTCGGCCACAAGCTCGGTGAATTCGCTCCCACGAGGACGTTTCACGGCCATGCGGCAGACAAGAAAAGCAAGTTGAAGAAGAAGTAAGGAAAGGGATCTGTCATGGAATCGAGAGCAATCTTGCGGTCAGTGCGCCTTTCGCCGCGGAAGACACGCCTTGTGGTTGATATGGTGAGAGGGAAAGGGATTCAGACGGCCCTGTCCATCCTCAAGCTTTCTCCCCGGCCTTCGGCAAAGCTGATTGCCAAGCTCCTGAGCTCAGCGGTAGCCAATGCCGAGCAAAAAGGGGTGGCTGATGTGGATAAGCTGTATGTGAAGACTATTTTCGTCGATGGCGGCGCAGTCCTTAAACGCTTCCTGCCGCGTGCTCAGGGCAGGGCAACCAAGATTCGTAAACCGACCAGCCACATCACTGTGGTTCTGGATGAGAAATAACGCACTGTAACGGTGGAGGTGTAGTTTGGGCCAGAAAGTCAATCCGATCAGTTTCAGGCTTGGGGTAATCAAGACCTGGGATTCCAAGTGGTACGCAAAAGCTGATTATGCGAAGCTGCTGCACGAAGATCTGAAGCTTCGCGCTTTTCTCAAAAAGCGCCTGTATCATTCAGGTGTTTCCAAGATTGAAATCGAGCGTGCCGCCAACAAGGCCAAGGTGAATATCTACACTGCCCGTCCCGGTCTCATCATCGGGAAAAAAGGAGCAGAGGTAGAAACCCTTAAGAAGGAGCTCGCCAAGCTTACGGACAAGGAAGTATTCCTGAACATCCAGGAAGTCCGGAAGCCTGAGCTGGACGCCCAACTTGTAGCCGAGAACGTTGCACTGCAGCTTGAGCGCCGTGTTGCCTTCCGCCGGGCCATGAAGAAGAGCGTTACGTCATCGCTCAAATTCGGGGCAAAGGGGATCAGAATCACCTGCTCCGGCCGTCTGGGGGGCGCAGAAATGTCCCGGACCGAATGGTACCGTGAGGGCCGGGTGCCTCTCCACACGCTGCGCGCCGACATAGATTACGGTTTCGCCGAGGCCAAGACCACCTATGGCATCATCGGGGTGAAGGTCCTGATCTTCAAAGGCGAAGTACTGCCAGGTCAATAAGGATTCAGGGAGTAAGTACGCATGTTAATGCCGAAACGAGTTAAGCATAGAAAACAGATGAAGGGTCGTATGACCGGTTCCCCCGATCGGGGTGTATCGCTTGCCTTCGGTGAGTTCGGGTTGCAGGCAACGGAGTGCTGCTGGCTGGACTCACGCCAGATCGAAGCGGCACGTATCGCTATGACCCGTTATATAAAGAGGGGTGGCAAGATCTGGATCCGGATTTTCCCGGATAAGCCGTTGACTGCCAAGCCCGCCGAGACCCGCATGGGTAAGGGCAAGGGCTCTCCTGACTCCTGGGTTTGTGTCATCAAGCCGGGCAGGATGCTTTACGAGATGGAAGGGGTAACAGAAGAGATCGCCCGGGAGGCGTTCCGTCTTGCCGCTCACAAGCTTCCGGTCTCAACGAAATTTGTGTCGAGGAAGGATACCAATGAAGGCTAATGAACTGCGCGCACTCAGTCAGGACGATCTGGCTGGCAAGGAAAAGGAACTGACGCAGGAGCTGTTCAATATCCGCTTTCAGCTCCATACCGGGCGTTTGGAAAACACTGCTAAGATCGATGCTGTCCGTAAGGATATTGCACGGGTGAAAACCATCCTGCAGGAAAAGCGCGGCTAGAGGGATTATCATGACAGAGCGTGGACACAAGAAAACTCAGACTGGCGTTGTCGTTAGCGACAAAATGGATAAGACCGTTGTGGTTAAGGTTGACCGCATCGTCAAACATCCTGTGTATAACAAGTACATCAAGCGGTCTGCGAAGTACAAAGCCCATGATGAAGAGAATCAGTGCAAGATCGGTGATCGCGTGCAGATTATCGAAAGCCGCCCACTGAGCAAGGAAAAGTGCTGGAAAGTACGGCAGATCCTCTAATAGTTTAGCTCGACTAGGAGTTTGTTATGGTTCAAATGCAAACAATTCTCGATGTAGCAGACAATTCCGGCGCAAAGAAACTCTTCTGCATCAAGGTGCTGGGTGGTTCCAAGCGTAAGTACGCCGGGATCGGCGACATCATCGTTGCATCGGTAAAGGAAGCCCTTCCCAACTCTAAGGTGAAAAAGGGCGATGTTGTCAAGGCCGTGATCGTACGGACTGCCAAGGAAGTCGGTCGTCCTGACGGCTCATACATCCGCTTCGATGGGAACTCGGGTGTAGTCATCAACAATCAGCGGGAACCGGTCGGCACACGTATTTTTGGACCAGTTGCACGCGAACTGCGTGCCAAGAAATTCATGAAGATAATTTCTCTGGCCCCTGAAGTACTCTAACGATAGACGGAGAGAGACGAATGCTCGGCAAGAAACTGCACGTGAAAAAGGGTGACACCGTCATGGTGATTGCCGGCAAGGATAAGAGCAAGACCGGTAAGCTGCTCAGTGTCGTTGCCAAGAAGGATGGAGTCCTGGTGGAAGGAATAAACGTGGTCAAACGTCATACGCGCGCCCGCGGCAACCAGCCAGGCGGCATTGTGGAGAAAGAGGCGCCGGTGCACATCTCCAATGTGATGCTCTACTGCGGCAAGTGCAAGAAAGCCGTGCGCACCGCGATCAACATCCTTGAGGATGGGAAGAAGAACCGCATCTGTAATAAATGCGGCGAGTCTTTTGATAAATAGGACGGAGGATCTAATGGCCAGGCTGAAAGACCTTTACATAAAGGACGTAGTTCCTAATCTGATGAAGGACTTTAACTACAAGAGTGTAATGGAAGTCCCCAAGGTGGAGAAGATTGTCGTTAACATGGGACTTGGTGAAGCCATTCAGAATGTGAAGATCCTTGATTCGGCAAGTGAAGAGCTGGCCTTGATCACCGGTCAGAAGGCTGTCATTACCAAGGCCAAGAAGTCCATCGCCTCCTTCAAGCTCCGTCAGGGAATGCCTATCGGCTGCATGGTCACTCTCAGGAAGGATCGGATGTATGAATTCCTGGACCGTCTTGTCAATGTATCACTGCCGCGTGTGCGTGACTTCAAGGGGGTTCCTGCCAAGGCTTTTGATGGCCAGGGCAATTATTCCCTGGGCATCAAGGAACAGCTGATCTTCCCTGAGATCAATTACGACAAGATTGACAAGATCAAGGGGATGAACATCACGATCGTTACCACGGCCAAGACCGATGAGGAGGGGCGCGCGCTTCTCCGTATGCTTGGCATGCCGTTCAGGAACTAAGACATATTGGAGGATTGCAGTGGCTAAAACATCGATGATCATAAAGGCCCAGCGGGGCAGCAAATTCAAGGTCCGTGAGTACAATCGCTGTCCTCTCTGCGGCCGCCCGCGGGCATACTATCGCAAGTTCGACATGTGCCGGATCTGTCTTCGGAAGCTGGCTTCCACGGGTCAGATTCCCGGTGTGATCAAGTCCAGCTGGTAATTGACTAGAAAAGTATAGAGGAGTTTCACGCATGAGTATGACCGATCCCATTGCCGACATGCTGACACGCATCCGGAACGGTGTGATGGCAAAACTGCAAAAAGTAGATGTGCCGTCCTCGAACCTCAAGGTCAGCATAGCCAATGTGCTGAAGACGGAAGGCTTCATCAAGAACTACAAGGTGATTGCTGATCAGAAGCAAGGGGTGCTCCGCATTTATCTCAAGTATATTGATGAAAAGGATGCGGTAATCAGCGAGATCAAGCGTATCAGCAAGCCTGGTGGACGGCGTTACGTCAAGTGCGATGATATCCCGTTGATAAAGCAGGGGCTCGGGATTGCTGTCCTTTCCACCTCGAAGGGGATACTGACTGATAAAGCTGCCCGCGAAGCAGGAATCGGCGGGGAAATGATCTGTACCGTCTGGTAAGGACGTGGCGAGGTAATAGATATGTCGAGAATTGGTAAACTTCCAATTGAACTGCCCACCGGAGTAAAGCTGACGGTCAGCGGCTCCGAAGTTGTGGTACAGGGCCCCAAGGGCACCCTCAGTCGTGCCATTTTGGATTGTGTGACTCTTGAGCAGACTGAAAAGGCAGTCTTGGTAAACCGTGCAGATGACAGCGTGAAGTCCCGCTCTGCACACGGTCTTACCAGGACTCTGCTCAATAACATGGTTACCGGCGTTACCAAGGGATTCGAGATCGCCCTTGAGATAAATGGCGTTGGTTACCGCGCAGAAGCAAAGGGCGATGTTCTCAACCTGAGTCTCGGGTATTCCCATCCGATCAACTTTCAGCTGCCCAAAGGGATCACGGTTGAAGTAGACAAGATGACAAAGCTTCTCGTCAAAGGGATTGACAAGGAACTGGTTGGTGAGACTGCTGCCAAGATTCGCGGTTTCCGTGGACCTGAGCCTTACAAGGGTAAAGGGATCAAGTACGCCAGCGAGACTATTCTGCGTAAAGCCGGCAAGACTGGTAAAAAATAAGGTGAAGTGAAGGAGAGCTCCCCGTGAGTCTGCTATCGAAAAAAATGACACCCCGCCTCAGAAGACAGGCCAGAGTCAGGAAGAAGATCAAGGGAACCAGCGAACGGCCCCGGCTTAATGTATTCAAGAGCGCTCGGCATATACACGCCCAGATCATAGACGATACCACCGGCACGACCCTTGTTGCGGCCTCGTCGGTGGTTAGCGAGATCAAGGGTGCGCTCAAGTCTACCGGCAATATCGAAGCTGCCAAGGCGGTCGGTGCAGCAATTGCGAAACTGGCGCTGGAAAAAGATATCAAAGCGGTAGTTTTTGACCGGAATGGTTTCCTGTATCATGGCCGCATCAAAGCTCTGGCCGATTCTGCTCGCGAGCAGGGCCTGGCTTTCTAACAGCACTTGAGGAGGTTGACGCTTGTTAAAGATTAATCCAAACGAATTGAACCTTACTGACCGGGTTGTTCATATAAACCGTGTTGCCAAGGTGGTCAAGGGTGGGCGTCGGTTCAGCTTCTCCGCTCTTGTCGTGGTCGGGGACAGCAACGGCTACGTAGGTTACGGTCTGGGTAAGGCGAATGAGGTGCCTGAAGCGATCCGCAAGGGTGTTGAGCAGGCAAAGAAGAACCTCATCAAGGTGCCGGTTGTCGAAGGGCAAACCATACCCTTTGAGATAGAAGGGCACTTTGGCGCCGGACGTGTTCTCATGATGCCGGCATCCGCAGGTACCGGGGTCATCGCCGGTGGTGCGGCCCGCGCCGTCTTTGAATCAGCCGGTATTCACAATATCCTGGCAAAGTGCCTTGGGTCAAACAACCCGCACAATGTCGTCAAGGCTGCCTTCAACGGACTTTCCCTTCTGAAGAGCCCTGAAGAAATCAACGCCCGTCGTGGGTTCGGCGAATAAGTCGAAAAAGCAGATTGCGAGGAGTCTGATCAATGTCTGAGAGCGTTTCGGTGACGCTTGCCAAGAGTCATATCGGCAGGCCTGCTAAGCACAAGGCAATTTTGTTGGGGCTGGGACTGAACAAACTTAACAAGACAGTCACGCTGCCCAACACCCCCGAAGTTCAGGGTATGATCAACAAGGTTGCCCATCTGGTGAAGGTTAACAAGTAATTTCCGCGAGGTTTGCAATGAAGCTCAACAGTATCCGGCCTGCTGCAGGCTCAGTTAAGAATAGAAAACGGATCGGCAGAGGTACCGGCTCTGGTCATGGCACAACAGCGACCAAGGGTCACAAGGGA
>JACRCG010000239.1 GCA_016219145.1 Deltaproteobacteria bacterium
GGGGAGAACACACGCGGTTCCCCCCCGTTTTTTATTAATTCCAATTCCAGATCAAGGATGATCTCAAGGCGGCGAGGAAATCGGCAACGGGGGCCCTCACCCGGCCTTTGGCCACCCTCGCCCGGAGGGAGAGGGGAAACTGTATCCTCTCTCCCTCTGGGAGAGAGATAGAGTGAGGGGTACGTTGAGGAGCCGATGACGAGCCAACGAAGAGAGGGCTTTGATATGGAATTGGTATAAAACGAGACCGCCATGAAACCAGACGATAACAACAAGACCTTTTTCAACTATCGCGACAACCGTCTGCAGCCGGTCAGTGCCGGGGTAGTCAGCGAATATCCCCTGCAGCTGATCGTCAACGGCCGTGAAATTGCGACGCTGATCGGCTCGCCGCATGATCTCCGTTTTCTGGTGGCCGGATTCCTGCGGCTGCAGGGGTTTGTCTCGGCCTTGACCGACTTCGAGATGTTCAGCATCTGTGAAGAGTTCGGCACCGCCAACGTCAAAATCAAGGGAGAGCTGCCGGAGCGGCTCAAGCCGGTTCTGACATCCGGCTGCGGCGCCGGCATAAGCTTCAGCATGCCGTCAGCCATTTCGCCGGATCGGGCCGCCGACCCGAAATTCAGAGTCCAGCCGGCACACATATTCTCCCTGATGGAAGCATTGGCAAAAAAGGCGGATCATTACCGCACCCACGGAGGCATCCATTCAGCCGCCACCGGGCGCTCCGGACGGCTCATGCTCTATGCCGAAGATCTGGGGCGGCACAACACCTTTGACCGGATCGCGGGAGAGGCGCTTTTCAAAGGGATCACACTGGCAGGGGCCGAGCTGGTGACATCCGGACGGGTCTCGACCGAAATGGTTGCCAAAGCTGCCCTGATGGGGATCAAACTGATAGCGTCGCGCACTTCGCCTACCGACATGGCCGTCAAGCTGTGCGATCAGGCCGGTATCTGCCTGGTCGGCTATGTACGGGGCGGTTCATTCAACGTTTACAGCCACCCTGAAGTTATCGAGGACTGTCCGTCCGGCAGTAAGATCGAGGGGGTGACCGGCGCCATCCTGGCCGGAGGGTCATCCAGCCGCATGGGTAAAAACAAGGCTCTGATGGAAGTTGACGGGATACCCATAATTGCCCGCACCTACCGGACCATGGCAGAGCTGTTCCATGAGGTAATCATAGTTACCAACACGCCGCAGGAGTATGATTTTCTTCCCTGCCGCAAGGTGCCTGACATTCATCCCGAAATCGGCTCCATCGCCGGCCTGCACTCGGCCCTGGCCCACAGCACATCGGAGCGGACCTTTGTGGCCGCCTGCGATATGCCCTTTGTAAACGCGCACATCATCCGCCACCTCTGTAATTTGCAACAGGACGAATACGACGCCGTCATCCCCTTCAGCGAAGGTGGACAGGAACCGTTGCACGCTGTTTACTCGTCGAAATGCGAGCTGATCTTCGAAAATGCCATCAAAGGCAACAATCGGAAGATTCTGGATATTCTGGCGCAGATGAAGACTCTGCTGGTGACTTGGGAGGAGATAAAGGCCGTAGAAGGCTCATCGACATCTTTCCTGAATGTAAATACCCAGGAGGAGTACGGGACGATTCAGAATATCAGGTAGCTTTTGTTTTACGTTTACGCCGCCTCAGCTCCGCGAAAAAATCACTCAGCAGCCTGGAACAGTCATTTTCAAGAATCTGCGGAAAAAGCTCGACCGAGTGATTGAGGCGGGAATCGTTGGATAGATCATAAAGAGAGCCGGCCGCCCCACCATTCGGGTCATGGCAGCCGAAAACGACCGTAGGGATGCGCGCCAGGATTATAGCCCCCATGCACATGCTGCATGGTTCAAGCGTCACATACAAAGTAGTGTCCAAAAGCCGCCAGGAACCAAGTTTCCGGGCGGCTTTTTTTATGGCGATCAGCTCGGCGTGGGCGGTCGGATCTTGGGAGCTTTCACGCAGATTGTGCCCGCGCGCGATGATTTTACCACCACGCACGATCACACAGCCGATCGGCACCTCGTCTTTGGCTTCGGCTTTTCCGGCCTCGGCTATGGCACGTTTCATCCAGTATTGGTGGGTCTTGTTTTCCATCAGCAATAACTAGCACAACAGCCGAAACCGGGCAAAGAAATAACGTTGATTGCTGCGAGTTTTTGCTGCTGAAGTCTTCTTCTTGACAAGACCATTCTCACTTGCTAGGTTGTCATACAACAACCTGAATTGAGGTATTACGCCATGCAGCAGCTTACCGACCGCCAGCAACAGGTTTTGAACATTATCACCAGCTACATAGGTCGTTTCGGCACCCCTCCCTCACAACGTGAAATTGCCGGGGAACTGGGAGTCAATGGCACATTAGGCATCATGAAGCATCTGAATGCCCTGGAGAAAAAAGGGTATCTAAACCGCCGGGAAGGAAGCTCTCGTGGCATCGTCCTTCCTGCGCCTCCTTCACAAGCCGTTTCTCTCCCTGTCGTCGGAGTTGTGCGTGCCGGAACGCCGGAACCGGCCATTGAGGATATTGAGGGTTTCTTTTCAATAGATTTGACACAGGATAAAAACGGCAAGGCATTTTTCCTGCGCGTCAAAGGTGATTCCATGATCGAAGCCGGAATTCTGGAGGGTGACCTGGCGCTTGTGCTGCCGCAGTCAACGGCGGAGAACAGGGATATTGTCGTGGCAATGGTGAATGGCGAGGCTACCTTGAAACGCTTTTTCCGGGAAAAGAACAGAATCCGCCTACAGCCCGAAAACCGGACTATGCAGCCGATCATCCTCCGTCCGGGCAAAGATGAAGTTTCAATAATCGGCAAGGTTACCGGTCTGTATCGGAAGTTTTGATAAAATTATTCCTTGTCAGTTTACGTCACGTAGTGACAGATCGGTGGTAGCCCGGCGTTTTAACGCCGGGTTTCGTATCATAATCATTTGTTCCGTCACGTACGTGACGATTGACAATTATACTGTTCTCAATCCGGGGAATAAATTCCCCGTCTACCGTCCGTCAGTCCCTACAGGACAAAATACAAAAAGTGACCAAGTAGAACTAATCACGCCGCCAGATCCAGCGGGCTTTTCTGCTCTTTCACTGTCCGGACCGGGACGCAGTGGGTGTAGATCATAGTTGTTTTCAGGCTTGAGTGTCCCAGCAGAGTCTGAATAATGCGGATGTCGTAACCGGCCTGAAGCAGATGGGTGGCGAAGGAATGGCGGAAGGTGTGTGATTTGATCCGTTTTGGAATCTTTGTTTTTGCAACGGCCTGGTACAGCGCCCTTTGAAAATCGGATTCATGGAGATGTGAACGGCGGCGTTGCCCGGTTTCCTCCACCGTGGTCAAGGGCTTCATCGGAAAAAACCACTGGTGAATAAACTCCTTCGGCGCTTTTGGATA
>JACRCG010000232.1 GCA_016219145.1 Deltaproteobacteria bacterium
TATTGCTATTATTGTTTAAGCTGTTTTCGGTGGTGGGCGGCTTTCAGGCGGCGTACAGGGATTCATCTGAAAGAGCATAAACGACGGACGCCCCGCAGCGTGCCGCGGGGCGTCCGTCTATGCTTTTTCCGGTCTTCTGGTATTAGTGCATTTTCCCGGCTATTTCCTGATCATCTCGATCTCCAGGGTGATGGTTATTTCGTCACCGACAACTACTCCGCCGGTTTCAAGGGCCTTGTTCCAGGTCAGCCCGAAGTCCTTGCGGTTGATCTTGGTGGTGGCGGTTGCGCCTTTACGGATATTGCCCCAAGGATCCTTAATCTCTTTCGACGGACCTTGCACGTCAAGCACCACTTCCCTGGTTACTCCGTGCAGGGTCAGGTCGCCGGCGACTTTCAGCCTGTCCTTGCCTGACTTGGTGATTTTTTTAGAGACAAAGGTCATCTCTGGATATTTGGCAACATCGAAAAAATCGGCGCTGCGCAGATGCTCATCCCGTTTCTGTACATTGGTGTTGATCGAGTTTGTATCGATGCTCACTGTTACCTTTGACTTGGTTATGTCCCTGTCGTCGATATCGACTGTGGCGGTATATTTATCGAAACTGCCTTTAACGTTTGAAACCATCAGATGGCGAACTTTGAAGCCGATGTTGGAGTGTTCCGGGTCGATGCTCCAGGTGGATGCCAGGGCCAATGCCGGCAATGCCAGAGCGATGATTGCGCTGATTGATGCTATAATCCGTTTCATGATGTTTCTCCTTTGTCTGGTTTATTGGTGTTGATTTGATGTCAAACTATTAAGGTAAATTTTTGTGGTCAGTGTTATTGCTGTCCTCCTCTCAATCCCAGCTTTTTGCACAGTTTCCCCAGCAACTCCTGCTCGTCTCCGTTAAGTGAGCCCATTTCCGCGACAATTGACGCCTCGACATCGACAAAAACCTTGGCGATCAATTCAGAACCGCTTTCCGTTAGATGAACTGTCAGATAACGCCTGTCGCCGGTGTCCCGCTCCCGTCGCACCAAAGCGCTCTTTTCCAGGTTGTCAATGACCAGCGTGATGTTGCCGGTGCTTTTAAGTATCTTCGCGGCAACATCCCTCTGGCAGAGCGGCCCTTTGTGGTAGAGGGCCTCCAGTACGCCGAACTGGCTG
This sequence comes from Deltaproteobacteria bacterium, assembly GCA_016219145.1. GTDB lineage: Bacteria > Desulfobacterota > Desulfuromonadia > Geobacterales > Pseudopelobacteraceae > JACRCG01. The sequence continues at coordinate 1,153 of JACRCG010000232.1, forward strand.
ATGGTCAGCCCGGCCGCGGCCATGACACGGCTGGTGCGATTTGTCACTGATTCCGCGGCTCTCATCAGCTTGGTGTAGGTATTGAGTGCCAGGTATGTTGAATCTGCTTTTTTCATGTGAGTACCAATTGAGTTGATGTTATATAGCTTAATATAAAACTATATTTTTCTGACAAAACTGTCAATCATAATATTAACCTGGAAATCCGGATGCATTCTGACTATATTGCAACGCCGGTTCGCCGCGCCTGGTTTCAGGCACTGCAATGGACTTTGATGGCCGGTGCCGTTCGGCAGCGGCCGGATGCAGCCGGAGTTGTCCGTCAGCGTAGCTGTACGGTAAAAACGGATAGAGGATATTAACTCTCATGGCACTGCCAGCAACGATTTACAAGACCACCATCCAGCTGTCCGATGTGGACCGTGGCATTTATGAAACCCTGCAGGCAACGGTTGCCCGGCATCCTTCGGAAACAGCAGAGCGATTGATTGCCCGTCTTCTGGCATACGCACTGCTGCAGGAACCGGAACTGAACTTCACCAAGGGCATCAGCGCCACCGATGAACCGGATTTGTGGGTCAGGGGGGGGGACGGCAGGGTGCTGAGGTGGGTTGAGGTGGGTCTGCCGGAGGGGGAACGTGTTGTCAAGGCCTGTCGTCATTCGGAGCGGGTGACGCTGCTGGCGTGCGGCCGGATGCTTGGCAGCTGGGTTCAACTGCAGCTGCCAAAGCTGGAGAAACTTGCCAATCTCACAATAATCTGCATCGATCAGCCCTTCATCGACAGGTTGACGGCACAGCTGGAGCGTTCGATCAACTGGTCGATCACGATCACCGAAGGAACACTCTACCTGGAAACCGGCTACGAAACGATGGAAACCGCGATACGTGTGAAACTGGGTAGTCGCTGAGGCCTTTGCGGACATGAAATCCGAAAGGTAAAGCCTCTGGACTGCCAAACAGGCAGTCGCGTTCCGGCCACGGCATTTTATGTTGCGTCAGGTCGGCAATCGCTTTATGCTGCAGCGGTCCCATATCCCACGAATCGAGAGATGCCATGCACAGCAAACTTATGAAACAACTGTTGATTGCGATGATGATCGCACTTCCAATCCAGTCAAATGCCGCCGAAACAGTTCCCGCAGTCCCGGCAGCGGAATCTAAAATTGCCGCTCCTGCTCCGGCCGCGGTCGTGGCTCCTCCGGCGCCGGTCGTAGTTCCGGCGGTAAAGCCGGTCGAAACGGCCGTGACGATTCCTGGCCCGAAATTAGGCTATGTGGATATCGCCCGCATTGCAGGTGACTCCGATCGCGGAAAAGCACTGAAAGCGCAGCTTACAGCAAAAAAAGACGCGTTGCAGGCCAAGATTGACGGCCGTAAGAAACAGATCGAGAAGTTCAAGGCTTCAATCGAAGCCAAGCTGCCGTTGATGACGCCTCAGCAGCGCGAGGCAAAATCCAAGGAATTCCAGAAGAAGCTGGAAGATTTTCAGAAGTTTGCCCGCAGTTCGGAAGAAGAGCTCTACAAGTTGCAGGAGAAAGAGACCAAATCACTTTACGAAGATATGGAAAAAGCAGCGGCAGACCACGGCAAGGCCAACAATTTCGCCGTTATTGTAGTCAAGAAGGAATTGCTCTATGTGGGTAACTCCGTTGATGCCCAGGACGTCACCGATGCGGTGATCAAGGCGCTGAACGCAGCCGGTCCGAAAAAGTAACTGTAAATTCAGCCGACCGGTTTCCAGCGGGTCCGCAGGCGAGCCACCTCCAGGCCGCTTGCGGAATTTTCAATGCGGTGCAGCAGGCAGAGACCGTCCTCACTCTCGGCGGCACAGAGCGAAACGATCGAATCCCCGTAATAAGCCTCGGCCCGGAAACCGATCTCGATTTCAATAGGCTGGCAGTGTTCCGCAACTGATTGCGGAGCCGCTTCCAGCCCCCAACCGGCATAGACGGTGTTGTTCACGTGCTGGTTGAGGTCAAGGTCGGCCCGCAGTACCGGCAGGCAGAGCCTGGTTTGTGGGTTTACCAGAACCGGTAGCGTGGCAAAGCTGTCCTCCAGAGCGCGCACCGGCCGCAGAGGGTAGTGCGGCAGGCGCTCTTTGAGCCGGACCGGACGGCGGCTGACCAGGTCCAGCGCCGCCCAGGAAGTCGTGGCGGCCCCTATTCTCTCCCCCGCGCCATCCAGTAAATCAAAATCCCTGATCGAAAACAGGCCTTCGCGCGTTACGGGCCAGGTACGGATCGTGATGAACTCTCCGCTGCGCGGATAGCGCTCCATCAGCAGATGTACCCGTGACATGACCCAGGTCAGGCCCGATGACTGCAGGTTCCTGACGGAGACTCCCAGCTGAGTGGCATGTTCTGAAGCCACGTTCTGCATGTATGCCAGCAGGGTCACCGGGCGGAGCCTGCCACGGGTGTCAACCTCGTGGGGCCTGATATCAAAGACATGCTCCAGCAGTGGATGGCTCATTGATGTTCACCATTGCGACCGGAGCGCCGTCTCAGGTAAAACTGCCCGCCCAGATCAAAGAAGATCATTGTGGTGACTATCATTACCAGCGTACCGTTATTCCGGAAATATCCCAGGCAATTCAGAAACATGTACAGGCCCACCAGCAGCGTCAGCATGCCGCGGACCGAGCGAACAGCCGATTCGTGCAGTTCCGGGTCATCCTGGCCGGTCAGCAGCAGGAGGCGAGGTGCGAGATGGTAGCCGAGTGAGGCGTCCAGCAATATCAGCAGTATGTTCAGGGCAAAGAGGAACAGCAGGAGAAATTCGGGTGACATGATATTCATGGGTTTATTGATACCACAATGGTAGTCGCCGGTTCAAGGCCGGATATGAAAATAATATATCGCTTGCACGGCATGGGCCTGTTAGGGCCGGGTGAGTCGTTCCCAGTCTGACAGCCTGCTCATTGCATCGGCGTCACTGCTGCCGCACATTTCGGTGCTGGGGCGCAGACTGACGCAGACCGTCGGCCGTTCCGGTTGTCCGAAGATCAGGCAGCGGTTGTCCGGCGTCAACTGCGTACAGCGAACTCCGGCCGGCTTGCCTCCCGGCATGCCGGGAATCGCTGACGAGATCGACGGAGCAATGCAGCAGGCGGCGCAGCCGGTCCGACATGGCAGGTTTTCAGTTTCCGTCATGATTGCAATAGGATACGCATTTCAGGTCCCGGTTGCGAGTCGTGAGGCCAAGGCGCGGATGTGACGGTCGTCAGTCCCGCAGCAGCCTCCCAGTATCTTCAGCCCCAGTTCGCTGTGCAAGCTGGCAACGGTGCTGCCGAAGGTCAGTGGCTCTTCCTCCACCAGGCTTGCGCTGCCATCAAGATCTTCCGGGCTGAGTGCGGCGGTATTGGCCAACAGGCCGATGATCCGTTGACGAACCAGATCCGAGGAATTGGTTTTGTGCAGAAGTGCGGACCTGGCAAAGGAGGCGATCATCGCGATTGCTCTGCACGACATTCATCAGATATTTCCGGTGAGCCGGAGGGCGAAACTGATGCACGCCGTGGTCATTAAGGAAAAACGTGCGACGTTTTCGCCGACGAACGAGATAGAAGCGTTGCGCCCGGAGGCCGAAACGATCATACGAAATTTTTACCTTGCAGGAGATTGGA
>JACRCG010000228.1 GCA_016219145.1 Deltaproteobacteria bacterium
ATGAATAATGGATATTCTCAGGCTGGTTCGTAAAGATAACGAAGGCAGGCGGACGTGTGGCAACCTGTGTGGCAAAGTAGAATTTAACCCTGCGGCCATGTGAAAGAGGGGCATGGTGCGCTTCGGTAGCCTCGTTGAACACCTGCACCAGCTCGGAAGTGGAGACCCGCTTGCAGAACTGTTCCATTACGGCATCCACGGTGGTTATGATCTTGCCGGTGCGTTGCCCGGTTTTGGCGGACACACAGACAATCGGCGCATAGGCAAGATACTTGAATCCGGTTCTGATCTTGTCGATGTAAATGCCCAGGGTGGCATTATCCTTTTCCAGGACATCCCACTTGTTTATAACAAAGACACAGCCCTTGCCGGCCTCATGAATATATCCGGCAATCCGCTCGTCCTGTTCCGTAACACCTTCTTCGGCATCAATCACCATAAGTACCACATCAGCCTTTTCGATGCTGCGTAGCGCATCACAGACACTGTACTTTTCCAGTTTTTCAGTGGTTTTACCCTTACGGCGTATGCCGGCGGTATCGATCAGAACGTAAGGTTTTTTGTTGCAGACAAAGGGAGTATCAACCGAATCACGGGTGGTGCCGGCGGTCGGATTGGCCACGACCCGTTCATAACCGAGCAGTCGGTTTACCAGGGACGACTTGCCGACGTTGGGACGCCCAACAACGGCTATGCGAGTTACGTTCTGCTCGGCGTCAGCTGCATCGGCCGGTGGAAAGACTTCAATGATGTTTTCCACCAGATCGATCACGCCCCGGTTGTGTTCAGCAGAAATTGTGTACAGCTGGTCTACTCCCAGCGAATAAAACTCCATCGAATCGTTTTCCAGCTTTTCGCCGTCGACTTTATTGACAACGTAAAAGACCGGTTTTTTAACTTTGCGCAACATACCGGCCACTTCAATATCAGCCGGAGTCAGACCGCTCCTGGCATCCATCATGAATATGATAACGTCGGCCTCATCAATGGCCAGCCTGGACTGCTCTCGCATCTGCTGCAGCAGGCGGTTCTCGGTCACCGGCTCGAATCCGCCTGTATCAATCAGGATAAAAGGCTTTTCAAAGCGGGTAATATCGGCGTAATTGCGGTCGCGCGTCACACCGGGAGTATCATCCACGATGGCACGACGATGACCAAGTAGACGGTTGAAAAAAGTCGATTTACCTACGTTGGGGCGACCTACTATTGCTACTAACGGTTTCATTCGTACCCCAGTTCTCTCAGTTGGGAGGGGCGCTCACTCCAGTTTTCAACTACTTTTACGAACAGTTCCAGAAACACCCTGGTGTCGAGCAGACGCTCGATGTCCTGGCGGGCCTGGCTGCCGATCCGCTTCAGCATCTCGCCACGCTTGCCGATGATGATCCCTTTCTGCGTATCGCGCTCCAACATAATAGCCGCCGAAATAGCTATCACTCCGTTTTCGCGCTCGATAAAACTCTCCACCACAACTGCGGTCGAATATGGAATCTCGTCACGTGTCAGGCGGAAAACCTTCTCGCGGATCATCTCGGCCACTATGAACTTTTCAGGCATATCGGTGAGAATATCGTCAGGAAACATTGCCGGTCCTTCGGGAAGATAGCCGGTGATCACCGAAACCAGATGTTCAACCCCGTCGCCACATCCGGCCGATATCGGGACAATCTCCTTGAATGGATACAGAGCCGACCAAGCTGATATTTTCTCAAGTATCTTATTTTTTTCGGAAATAAGATCTATCTTGTTCAGCACCAACACTACCGGAGTGGTCACTTTTTTCAGGATGTCTGCAACAAACGCTTCATCTGCCTTTCCGGTTGCATCGACCACCAAAAGCAGCAGATCAACCCCGCTGATGGCAGATCTGGCAACATCAACCATGCTCCTGTTGAGACGAGAGCGCCCTTCATGAATGCCGGGCGTGTCGATGAAGACGATCTGTCCTTCGGGAATATTATGAATGCCCTGAATCCGGTTGCGGGTGGTCTGGGGCTTGTCGGAGGTGATGACAATCTTCTCCCCTATAATGTGGTTCAACAGAGTCGATTTGCCCACATTTGGACGACCGATGATGGAAACGAATCCAGACGTACTCTTCTTGTTTTTCATTTAGTTGGACACCATTCTTTCATGTTTTACTTTTTTGTCCAGGCGTCTCGCAACGTCACGACACGGTTAAAGACCGGTTTGCCGGGCTCGGAATCTTTCGGGTCCTGACGGAAATACCCGAGGCGTTCGAACTGATAGCGGGTTTCTATATCGGAATCAGCCAGACCGGCCTCCAGTTTGCAATCCGTCAGCGTTTCCACCGACAAGGGGTTAAGGTACTGTTTGTAGTCGGCACCGCCGCGATCAGGATTGGGATCGCTGAAAAGGCGGTCGAACAGCCGTACTTCAGCGTTTACGGCATGGGAACCGGCAACCCAGTGGATGACCCCTTTGACCTTGCGGCCATCAGCGGTATGGATACCCTCCCTGGAAGCAGGATCGTATTCGCCGTGCAATTCCAGGATACGCCCTTCCTCATCCTTGACTACACCCGTGCATTTGACGATATAGCCGAAACGCAGTTTGACCTCACCACCAACCGTCAAACGATGGAAGCCCTTGGGAGGGTTTTCGATGAAATCGTCACATTCAATCCAGATCTCGCGGGAGAAATGAACCGTACGGGTTCCCATCTCCGGCTTCTGGGGATGATTCAGCGCGGTGATCTCTTCCACCTGTCCGGCCGGCCAGTTGCCAATTACCAGCTTGAGCGGACGCAAGACCGCCATGGCCCGTGGAGCGGTTTCATTCAGGTCTGCACGCACACACTCTTCAAGGATGGACATATCGATCCACGAGTCGCTGCGACCGACTCCTATCATATCACAGAAAGCGCGTACCGCCATGGCGGTATAGCCCCTGCGCTTGATACCCATCAGGGTGGGCATGCGCGGGTCATCCCAACCGCTGACGATACCCAGCTGAACCAGTTCCTGCAGCTTGCGCTTGCTCATCACGGTGTAGGTCAGATTCAGCCTGGCGAATTCATACTGACGCGGCTTGGAAGGCACCGGGAGATTCTCCAGAAACCACTCGTAAAGCGGTTTATGGTCCTCGAATTCCAGCGTGCAGATCGAATGGGTGATTCCCTCGATCGAGTCCGACTGGCCATGGGCAAAATCGTACATGGGATAGATTTTCCAGGCATCCCCCACTTGAGGATGCGTAGCGTGAATAATTCGGTACAGAACCGGATCGCGCAGATTCATGTTGGGCGACGCCATATCAATACGGGCCCGCAAGACCCTTGTTCCGTCCGGGAATTCTCCGGCCTTCATGCGCCGGAAGAGATCAAGATTCTCTTCTACGGATCGGTTGCGATAGGGACTTTCCTTACCGGCTTCGGTCAGAGTTCCGCGATAGGAGCGCATCTCGTCCGCATTCAGATCCTCGACATAGGCCTTGCCCTCGCAGATCAGATATTCGGCCCATTGATAGAGCTGCCCGAAATAGTCCGAGGCATAATAAAGATGTTCTCCCCAGTCAAAGCCGAGCCAGCGAACGCTCTCCTTGATCGAATCGATATACTCCTGCTCCTCTTTAGCCGGATTGGTATCATCGAAACGAAGATGGCAACGGCCACCGAAATCACGCGCCAGACCGAAATTAATGCAGATCGACTTGGCATGCCCGATATGCAGATACCCGTTGGGCTCCGGAGGAAAACGGGTCACTACGGTGCTGTGCCGACCGCTCTTCAGGTCATCGTCGATGATAGTACGCAGGAAGTTGCTGGATGATGGTGCGGTCTGTTCGATAGTGGTCATGACGAACCTCTCGGGTGCTATTTTTCCAATTCGCCCAAAAGCGAATTGGGATAGGCCTTGGCAATACGTACCTGTACGAAGCTGCCGATCAGTGAAGTGTCTCCGCTAAAATTAACGATACGGCCGTTATCAG
>JACRCG010000237.1 GCA_016219145.1 Deltaproteobacteria bacterium
GTGACGAGTTGCACCAATCCAAAACCACGGTTCGTAACCAATTCGAAAGAATCAAATTGTCCCATTACGAAAGAATCTGCGCAGGAACCTGCCAACCTCGCTCCACCGTACTTTTTCAGGAGCTGTGTTCCTCCTTTACAAGAATTGCCGAGTTATGCTGGATTATCATGGCGATGCAGCTGCGGAGGCCGGAATAGTCATGCGATGCGCGGCAATTGATCTTGGAACCAACACCGCCAGATTACTGATCGGCGATATAGATTCAGATCGTCTCACTACAATCCGCATAGAGCGCGAAATTATTCGTCTGGGCGGCGGTTTCAGTCATGAGCGCGGCCTTTCTGACAGCGCCCAGCAGCGAGCAATGGACTGCCTGAAGCGTTTTTCCGAAATTATGAAAGAGTACGGCGTCCAGCAGATTCGTTCGTCGGCGACCAGCGCAGTCAGAGATGCTTTGAACGGCCCGGCATTTGTTGAAAAGGTGCTGGAGGTGACCGGTATCATGCAGGTTGTCATAGATGGTGATCTGGAGGGCAAATTAACTCTCAAAGGGGTCATTTCTGGCCTGGACGTGCGTCATGACAACATGGTGGTCGTAGATGTGGGCGGTGGCAGCACCGAGATCACAATTTCCGGTGAGGATAAAACTACTTATGTTGCCAGCCTGCCTCTGGGGGTTGTGCGTTTGACCGAAGGTTTCGGCTCCGTACAGTCAATGTGCGCCCGTATTTCTGATGTCCTGAGAGAATTCAAGTCCGAGATATCCGCAAAAGGCGTCATTATAAAGCAGGATTCTGTAATGATAGCGACGGCCGGCACGGCCACAACGCTGGCTGCGATAATGATGGAAATGGTGGAATACGATTACCGCAGAGTGAATAATTATCTGTTGAGCAAGACAGAAATCATCGCTATCTATGACAGGCTTCTGCCCCTCGAACCTCGTGAGCGTCTTTTGATCCCAGGGCTTGAAGCCGGCAGGGAAGATTTAATCATTGCAGGAATTCTTATAATTTTGAATGTGATGGACTGCCTTGGTTTCAGCCGGTTAAAGGTCAGTGACTACGGTCTCCTGGAGGGATTGGCACTTTCTGGTGGAGAATCTTGATTTGCTGTTTCCTTGCGTATCAGCTTTTGTGCAGACTGCCGGACTTTTTCAGCCATGGGCAGGTCCCCTTTTATAGTGTAAATTTCCGCCATCTTTAATTTTACAGCAGCGGCCTTATTCTCCCGTGAACCGTTTATATGAACGCTGAAAGCGCGTTCAAGGTACTCCAGGGCCATATCGGGGTTGCCCTGATCGCCGGACAGTGCCGCCAGCTCTTCAAGATCAAGCGCAATTTTATGGCTTTCTCCGATCAGCTTGTCGATTCCGAGCGCTTCCAGAAGGAGCTTTCCGGCTTCGCCAAAGCGCCTGTTCTCCCTTTCAATCGAGCCGAGCATGCGCAGCGCATTGGCTTCCTCATCCGGGAGTCCGCTGTTGTGGCTTTCTTCGCGCCCCTTTAATGCAAAAAAAGTTGCCTGATCTCTGTTGCCGGAGGCACGATGGATGCGCGCCAGCAAATTATGTCGCCTGCCTTTTTGAACGCCATCAATATCGGATGAAAATGATCTGTTGGCCCAGGAGAGAGCTTCGTCGTACCGTTTTTGCGCTAACTCAATCAAGGATTTTTCGTAGGCCGCCTCCGCCATGAATTCGGGTAAGCCGCCTGAGAGCCGGAGGGCCTGATCGATATGGGGGATCGCCGATCCGATGTCGTTTTTCAGCCTGTTCAGACGTGCCAGGTTAATATGAGCTGTAATTCTGGCAGGGTTGTCCTCAATGGAGGAGCTGATAGCAAGAGAGGCGGCCAGATATCTTTCAGCCTGATTAATTTCCCCCTTGCTCTGCGCCCGTAAACCACGTTCGAGTTGGGTTGCAGCCTGTGATTGGGTCTCGGAGCGGACTACAGTCGACTTGCCGCCTGCGCAGCCGCTCAGTAGAACCTGCAGAATATATATCAATATCAACTGGATGAGCCTGGCATGCCTGCTAATCATGGCTGTCACCGCGCATAAACCTCATTCCGTCGGCAGGTTGTGACGTATTTCTGAACAGCCAGATATTCTGGATAGAATTTATCAAGCGGTCTGTGCTTAACAGTACATCTTCAGTCTGGGAAAGTAACCCCGGTATTTTTGGAAATGCGGCTTCTGACAAAATACGGGTCTCGCGAGACAGTTTTGCGGCCTCGGCGAGTGTCGTGTCGGCCTTGTCAAGTATTGACGGGATTTTCTTGTCGATGGAATCGATGGTGCTGTTTATTTTGGCAAGGGCAGGGGCAAGATCCAGGCTGTTGACTTTACTGTTGACCGAATCCAGCAGGGTGGTTGTCTTGCCTGATATGCTCTCCAGATTGCCGTTGGCAGTGATGAGCAGTTGATCTGTCTGCTGGCGGGTTCCTTCAAGATTCCTTGACAAAACCTCCAGATTGCGGATCGTCTTTTTCAGATCCCCGTCAGGATTGTTTACATAGCTGATAATATCCCGGATCTCGAGTAATACCGGCTTGACCTTTTCAACTATTTCCTGGGCCATTTCATCCAGAGCTTTGGTCTTGACATACACGATTGCCTCGCCGTCGTTCAAGGCCGGTTTGTCGAGTGATCCAACCGTAACATCAACAATATTATCACCTACCAGCCCCTCCTTGACCAGATTTACGGTCGAGTCACTGCGAATCCAGGTGCGGTATTTCTTGTCAACTTCAATCTTGATTTCAACCATGGCCTGATCATTCAGGGAAATTGAAGTAACGCGCCCGATCCTGAAGCCTGAGAGTTTAACCGACATACCCTTGGAAAAACCGGTGCCACGGTCAGCCGTAAAATGCAGAGTATAGATA
>JACRCG010000233.1 GCA_016219145.1 Deltaproteobacteria bacterium
CAATAGGGACAGATCGTTTTCGTCTCTGTGGCACCCGCGATTTTGGAAGGCTGCACCGCAGCTCCCGCCTCCTGCTCTGGAAACAGAACTGTGCCAGCCAGAAGCGATCCTCCTGAAATCTTCAGAAAGTCACGTCTTGATACACCCATGATATCCCTCCTAACAAATGTTGTTATAAACTGGATGAAAACTACACCCAGAGACAGGTAGTGTCAACGCAATTTCGGAGTAAGAAACAAGATTTTAAGGGAGGACCGAGAATCAACCGAAGATTTTTTGGCCTGCTGACTGTTTAAAGGGTGCCATCGCCAGCAATCAATACCGCCTGCCATTCCGTTTTCGCCATTTCCCACGCAGATAATCACCTATTTTTTATTGGCTTAACAGGTATTTCTGAATGTTTGAGCAAGAGAGTTTTGCATGACAGGCGTGCCGGAGCTGTGTTATGTGTAAGGCGTGCCGGAGAACGGCGTTATTGGAAAAATTGGATGAAGACATCGAAAAGTTCCACCAATCAGAACAGCTGGCCCAAAAGCTGGCAGGTCAGCCGAAACTCCGTTATAAAAAAACAAATGCAGTCAAAAAAACAGAGTATTCGATAGTGGGTTATTATCCAGAAGGAGAATAAAAGTGATTATCAGTCCCGAACACAATGACCTTCTCGAAGAGTTCAAGAAAGCAAACGAAATCGAACGTGAAACAATTAAAGCCATGAGCGATTACACAACAGCAACACCGAACCCCGACAAAGCCATAGCCAAGGAACTTTTCAAGAGATTTGAAGATGCCTTCGAAAGGAAGATGGCACTTTATATCAAGCTCAAAGAATTTGATCTCTCTGAACCAAATGGATAAGTGAGGCTGTGTCACTGCATCGTCTATATTTGAGCCTGTGTTGATGATTGCAAATTGGTATTTTACTCCAACTCTTCCCCTACCTCTTCCATCTCGCGGGTGATCTCCGCCAGGGCAGGATCCTTGCGTCTGAAGGCCACCACCAGCCGGTAGCATATAAAATAGGACGCGACTGCAGCGACGAAGCCGATAATGGAACTGCCCAGCAGTATCGATTTTGCGTACGGCTGGAGCTGCTGCCATTCCAACCCCTTGAAGATCAGCTCCTTATGCGGCTTGCCCAGCAGAAAGCGCCCCAGGTTATAGCTGGCCACCAGAACCGGCACGACAGTCAACGGCGTGTTGATCCAGGCCCCGGTTATGCAGGTCAGCTTGTTAAGGCGAAACAGGAAAGCAAAGGCGATCGCCATGGGGGTGTGCAGGCCGAAAAAGGGGGTAAAACTGATGAATACTCCAACGGCAAAGCCGAGGGAGATATGCCCGGGATGGGCATCCAGAGAGAGTATTTTCCTGAATTTCTGCCTGATTTTTTCAGTATCGATCATAGCGGGCAACTCTAAGGGCTTGCACACCGTTTTGTCAATTGAATAGACTTCACGACGACGTCAGATTCTGCTATACAACTAAATGAGCTGAAGAGCAGCGCCAAATAAAACTGCACGGAGGAATTACCATGAAAAAGCTGCTGATTACCCTCTCATCCCTGGCCTTTCTGATGTTTTTCGCCATCTCCGCTTTTGCCTCCGGAACGACCGATATCACCTGGTACGGCCACTCGGCCTTCAAGGTCACCACTCCCAACGGCAAGGTGCTGCTGATCGATCCCTGGCTGGCTAATCCGGCCAACCCCAAAGGGAAAGAGCTGCTGGCCTCACTCGACAAAGCCGATCAGATCCTGTTGACCCATGCTCATGGCGACCATATCGGCAACACGGTCGAGATTGCCAGAAAGACCGGCGCCAAGCTGGTAGCCAGCAATGACCTGATGAAAGCCATGATCAGGTACGCCGATTTTCCGGCCAAACAGGCTGAATCCTCCGGAACCGGCAACATCGGCGGTACGTTGACACTGCTGGGGGGCGAGGTCAAAATAACCTTTACACACGCCCTGCACAGCTCTGCCCTTGAGTACGACGACAAGTCCGGCCTCCCCAAGAGCCTGGCCACAGCCGGCAATCCGGGCGGTTTCATCATCGCCATCAGCAATGGGCCGACCATCTACCACACCGGTGATACGGATCTGTTCAGTGAAATGAAATTTATCGGCGACCTCTCCCCGGTAGATGTGATGATGGCCTGTATTGGCGACAAGTTCACCATGGGGCCGGATCGTGCAGCTGCCGCAGTGGAGCTGGTCAACCCCAAAATGGTCATCCCGATGCACTTCGGCACTTTTGCCGCATTGACCGGCACTCCTGAAGCGTTTGAAGCGGCCTTGAAAAAGCGCAATCTCAAAACTGTCTTCAAAAGGATGCAGGTCAACGAGACATTTACCTGGAAGTAGCAGTCCAATTGCTGAAAGCGACTGTTGAAACAGCCGATCGTTTTTTCAAGTCCGGAGAAATGAAATCATGAGAATTCTGATTATCGCCCTGTCTGCCCTGCTGCTGGCAGCTTCATCAACTTTAGCAGCCCCTGCCGCTCCTGCTGCCAAAAGCGACACCGAGATAACCTATTACGGCCATTCCGCCTTTAAAATAGTAACACCGGCTGGAAAAGTGCTGCTGATAGATCCCTGGATTACGAATCCTAATAATCCCAACGGCGAGAAAGATCTGGAGGCATTGAACAAAGTAGATCTGATCCTGCTGACGCACGGCCATGGCGATCACGTCGGGAATATGGTCCAGATATCGAAGAGAACCGGAGCCAAGCTGGTCACGACACCAGAGCTGATGAAAGCGGCCGTGCTGAACAGCTTTTATCCGGTCGACAACACCGCTAACACCCTGACGGGCGCTTTTGGCGGAGAAATTTCGCTGCTGGACGGCGAGGTGACGGTCCGTTTTGTGCCTGCTGTGCATGGCGGCAGCATGGAAATTGCGGAAGGCAGCATAGCACCGAGAAGCCTGGTGTATGCCGGCTGGCCGAGCGGTTTTTATATTACCGTTAAAAATGGACCCAGAATCTATCACACCGGTGATACCGATCTGTTCGGTGACATGACGCTGATCGGCGATGTTGACGTCATGCTGGTCTGCATCGGCGGTAAATTCACAATGGGGCCGCAGCGGGCCGCCCAGGCGGTCAGGCTGGTCAAGCCTAAAATGGTTATTCCGATGCATTACAACACCTGGGAAATCATGGCCGGAACACCCGAGCAATTCAAGTCTGCTCTGAATACCCTTGGAATAAAAAGCATGAAGCAGCTCAATCCCTCGGAAGTCTTCCGCTGGAAATAATTACCGGAAAGGAATTTAATCGATGAATAAAGCAACCATAGGCGTAATAGGGGGCAGCGGGCTGTACGACATGGAGGGACTGGAGCAGGTCGAGCGTGTCAGACTTGAAACCCCTTTCGGCGATCCGTCCGACGAATATGTGACCGGAGTGCTGAATGGAGTTAAAATGGTTTTCCTCCCTCGTCACGGGCGCGGACACCGCTATCTCCCCTCGGAAGTCAACTACAGCGCTAACATCTACGGCATGAAAACGCTGGGGGTCGAGCAGATCATCTCCGTATCAGCCGTCGGCAGCCTTAAAGATGCTATTGCTCCCGGTCACATCGTAATTCCGGACCAGTTCATCGACCGCACCAAGGGGATCAGGCGCGACACCTTCTTCGGTGACGGCATCGTAGCGCATGTCGGCTTTGCCGATCCGGTCTGCCATACCCTCTCAGACACGCTCTACAGAGCCGCCAGCAAGGCCGGAGCCACGGTTCACAAGGGTGGCAGCTATATCTGCATGGAGGGGCCGGCCTTCTCCACCCGGGCCGAATCGTTCTCCTATCTGGCGCTGGGGGCATCCGTAATCGGCATGACCAACCTGACCGAGGCCAAGCTGGCCCGCGAAGCTGAAATCTGCTACGGTATCATCGCCCTTTCGACCGACTACGACTGCTGGCACGATTCACACGACGACGTGACCGTCGAGGCGATCATCAAGATCATCCATCAGAACGTGGCCATGGCCAAGAACATCATCCGCTTTGCCGTGGCCGAAATCGGCGCTGAGCGCGATTGCCCCTGCGCCAGCGCCATGCAGTATGCCGTTATCACTGATCGGTCGGTTATTCCTGCTGCAGCCAAAAAGAAGCTTGAACCGATTATCGGGAAGTATCTGTAGAATACTGAGCGTTGAAGATTTGAAACAGGAAGGCCGACCCCGTGAGAGGCCGGCCTTTTACTTTTGATGGTATGGCATGAAGTCTAGAAAAGCGTCCCGACCACACTGCCGATAACTGAGATCGGCCCGGTGTCCTGTAGCCCCTCCATCGCCTTTTCGGTCTTCTTGAGAGTCGAAATGGCATC
>JACRCG010000020.1 GCA_016219145.1 Deltaproteobacteria bacterium
AAATCGAGATCAATAAAAAGGTTATGATATTTCGCCCCCTTGACACGAATATCTCTGCTTCATATACTGCCACAGTAAGGAGTTGATTCTTATCAAGAAACGCTTACCGGCGAGGAGGCCTGATGAAGGGATTTTCGACCTGGATTTTATCGATCTTCCTTTTGTTTGCAGCGTCGGCCGTATCTGCCGGCAACAATGCATGCGTCACCATCATCAAAGCAGACGACCTCGTCTGCAAACCGAAACTCTGCCCCGGCGTCCTTCATGCCGGAAACGGCGTGAGCTTTCGACTTTCGCCCGGCGTTTCGCCCCGGAAGCTCATGGGTCCGTCCGGCTCATGGCTGCGCATCATCGTCCTGGATGGAAATAATCCTGTCCGGGAGCTTCCTGATTCGTTCTACCTTGGCTACGGCCATCTCAGACACGATAAAGCGCACTATGTTATGATCGGCGAATATACCGGCGGCATGCACTGCTGCACCCGGAATCATTTTTTTGTCCGCCCGGCGCCGGGCCGGAAACTGCGTTACCTCGGCACCACCGCTGAAAGCGATGAGGGGCTCGATGAAAAACCATTCTCCTGTGTCGCCGGAAAGCTTTACCTTGAAGAGCACGACATGCGTTTCCAGTCTTTCCATACCCCTTATGCCCAGTCGCTGCTTTCTTTACCGACCCATTACCGGCTGACGCCTTCTGCAATCACCATCGACAATCTCCCGTTTCACAAAAAATATATCGACATGGCCGGATCTCTGAGCGTAGAGATCGAGGCGGGGGCGGCAAAGCGGCAGACCGTTCCTGACGCACTCATTATTGAAAAAGACGGTGAAGCCTATTACGCCGACGAACCGGCGCAATTGATCGTCAAACGTGCCATACTGTACCTGTTTGCGAGGGAAGAAGCCGAAGCCTGGAAGAACCTGGAAAATGATATGAAAAAATACTACCGGCAGGCGACTGGTCTCGACGGCCTTAAGAAAGAAATCATCAGTAAGCTTAAAGAGGCGCCTTACTAATGAATAAGACTTGTTGCCGCAAATGCCTTTTTACGGCCGTCACAACTGTTTGCTTCCTCTTGTCGCTTGCCGGTCCGTCGCTGGCAATGAGAACGATTGACAGCCGGCTCCTGTCGGCTGCGCAGAAAGGCGATGAAAAAAAGGTTGTTCAACTGCTGAAAAAGGGAGCCGACGTCAAAGCAAAAGACGACGGCGGTAATACGGCGCTTCATCTTGCGGCAACACCGAAGATCGCATCAACGCTTATAGCCGCAGGGGCGTCCGTTCACGCGAGGAATGCCGACTTTGACATGACGCCGATTTTCTCTGCGTCTGCAGGTGTTGCGAAGGTGCTGACAGCCCACGGCGCAAACGTCAACGAAAAGGCCCGGAAGGGCATGACACCGCTCACGTGGGCCGTTTATTGGAACCAGAAACAAAAGCTAGAATTACTCATTGAACATGGTGCCTACATCAACGCAGGAGACGATGACGGCAGGACAGCACTTCAAACGGCCGCCAACTGGGACAAGATAGACCTGGTAAAACTGCTTCTGGCAAAGGGCGCCGACATAAATGCCAAAGACAACGTGTGCTGGACGGCTCTCCATTGGGCGGCATTCGAGGCATCCCCGAATATGATGGCGCTGCTGATCGCCTCGGGGGCGGACGTGAATGCCCTGTCCTGTCCCGCAGAATTTCCCGGACAAACACCCTGCGATGTCGCCGGAAAGTACCGGTCGCCGGATATCGCCGCCTATCTGCAGAGTAAGGGCTGCCGCAGTGCGGGAGAATCGCCATGACGAGGTCCGTCCTTCCATGAAAACTGAAAACATAACCCCACTCGTCAGGATCACCGCCGTCATCGTAATCACGCTCATCATCGCCTTCTTTGTGCAGGCATACAGCGCATTGCATGCCAACTGGCTCCGGTACGGGCTTAAAATCCCGCTCGAAACCCTGCCTCTGCCGGCGACGTTTTTCCACCGGCATGCGTTTCTGGGATATGTTCTGCCTTTCGCGGCCGCTGCCGGTTATATCTTTCACCGCAGGGAAGCCGGCGCCTGGCCGGTGATCGAAGCCCTGCTGTGGATTGTCATCATCCTGGCTTCTGCCTGGCTCCTGGGTTGCCTGCTGTCATGGCAACTGCCTCTTTACTATCCAACAGCGGATATCAAATGAGCAGCAATACATTGACCGTCAACGACAAGGAGAGAAGACCGTGAACGACAAAGCAGAATTCTGCGGACAGTGCGGCGCAAAATTAACCGAGGCCAGCCGTTTTTGCGGCAAATGCGGCCAACCGGTTTCGCAAGCTCCCTCATCGGTCAGGGCGGATGCCGTACAGGAACCCCCGGAACAACCCGCGACCGAGAAGGCCGCCGGGCAGCAGAAGAAAAGCAGGAAGTCTCTCCTCATCGTTTCACTTGCGATCATTCTTATCCTGGGTGCAGG
Source organism: Deltaproteobacteria bacterium (assembly GCA_016219145.1). GTDB lineage: Bacteria > Desulfobacterota > Desulfuromonadia > Geobacterales > Pseudopelobacteraceae > JACRCG01. The sequence continues at coordinate 2,451 of JACRCG010000020.1, forward strand.
CGCCTGGGGCGGTTATAAATGGATGAAAATAAGGATCCCTGACCTGCCTGTCACCCAGCAGCCGGCGCAGCCCGCATCAACCGTACAGCCCCAGCCAAAAGTGCAGGAAAAGGTCCAGCCATCGCCGGAATTGTCTGCCACCCAGCAGCCGCCATCAACCGTACAGCCCCGGCCAAAGGTGCAGAAAAAGACCCAGGCGCCATCACCGAATGAAAATGCGCCGGGCAGAGTTGCAAGAGGTTGGATCGGCCTGAACATCCAGGATGTCCCGTGGGATGTGGCGAGGCAGATCGGCATGGCAACGCCCAGCGGCGCCCTGGCCATTTCATGTGAACCGGGCGGCCCGGCAGCACTGGGTGGTCTCTTGCCCGGAGACGTCATTTTGCAGATGAACGGCCTCCAGGTTGTCAGCGCAAAGGATTTAAAAGAAAGGGTCGCTTCTGAACCACCCGGCAAGATAAGCAATTTCATACTCTGGCGAAATGGCGTCGTTTATCAGGCGTCACTGATTTCAGTAGAGAAGCCCGCCGGTCTGGACCTGCAGAAACGCGAGGCGGCAAGACAATACACCTCCTCCTATTCGAGATGCTTTTCCCAATTCTGCCCCGGCTGCAATGATCCCCATGATCTGTTCAAGGAGCAGACGCCCGAATGCCGCCAATGCGAAGCCGCAAATCAGGATC
>JACRCG010000230.1 GCA_016219145.1 Deltaproteobacteria bacterium
CGTCGCAGAGCATTTTTTCAAAGCGGATGATCCGCTCCAGCCGCTGATCGAGCTCGGCGTTCTTGATCGTGCCGTAGACATTCTCGACCAGTGGCGCGGAATACCAGGTCCCGATAAAGACGCCAACCTTGCCGCGCGGTGGAAGCACCCGCCAGTAACGCCACATCTGGGGCCGCTCCAGCTCCTCATCGGTCAGGTCACGCAAGGCGTGAGTCTCAATATGCCTGGGATCCATCCATTCGTTCAGAAGGTTGACAGTTTCCCCTTTGCCGGCACAATCCACGCCGGCCACCAGGATGATGACCGGAAACTTTTTGGACTGGAACAGGTCAAGCTGAGCGTCCAGCAGCGATTCGCGCAGCTCCGGAATTTCTTTCTTCCATACTTCCTTGCTGATCTTGTGGCCCAGTTCGGCGGATTCAAACATGATACCCTCCCACATGTGCAGCCTGATTATGGTCTACCCCGCCTGCAAGTATATCAGATAATTATTTTCCGGCCAGCTCCCTTGATTTTTTACAGGCTGCCTCGACAGCATCCATTACCACACCACGAAAACTTCCGTTCTCCAGTGCATGCAGACCGGCAATGGTTGTCCCGCCCGGCGAAGTGACCCTTTCCTTCAGGAGGGCCGGATGTTCACCAGTCTCCACTACCATCCGCGCTGAACCGAGAACGGTCTGCACCGCCAGTCTGGCGGCGACATCTCTGGGAAGACCGTTTTTTACTCCGGCATCCGACAGCGCTTCAATGAAGGTAAAGACATAGGCCGGGCCGCTGGCGGAGAGTGCTGTGACGGCGTCCATCAGCTTCTCTTCAACATAGTCGGCAGTTCCGGTCATGGCAAAGATCTGCCGTACCAGATCAAGATCAGCTGCGGACGCATTTTTCCCGGCACAGATAGCAGTAGCTCCAGCGCCAATCAGAGCTGGTGTGTTGGGCATGGCCCTGACGACACGGCAACCCGGCGCCAGCTGTCCCTCAATTTTTGAACTCTGGATCCCGGCCATGATTGATACAAGCAGCTTGTCTGCTGTAATGGCCGCTCCAAGCTGCTCCAGCACCCCCGAAGCCTGTTGCGGCTTGACCGCCAGGATGACCACTTCACCCCAGCTTGCAGCCTCACTGATGGCGGATACAACACGAACGCCCGGAAAACCGGCCGCAATCTCGTCCCTGCGCCTGGGGCTGATTTCGGCCACGCAGATGCCTGCCGCTGCAACCCCTTCCCGCAGCAACCCCTGCATGATTGCTTCAGCCATGTTTCCGCCGCCGATGAAGGCGATTTTGTCAACTGTAAGCATTGCATTACCCTCCACAATTTCAATTTACACTACTGCGGGTCACCATCGCTACCCCGACACAGATCAGACATATCCCGGCCCAGCGCATCGGACTGACATTCTCCCCCAGATACCACTGCGCCAGAAAAGCGACCACGATGTAACTCAGCGCCTGCAGAGGCAGGGCCACCGAGAGATCCTCCCACGACAGAACCGCCAGCCAGAGCCCGAAGTACACCGCCTGCATGGCAGTACCCAGAATCAGCCTCCAGTTGGTAAGCGCCTTGAAAACGGTGTCAACAATCTGCCTGATACCCATCGACGAGATGTCTCCACCACTTTTCATCCCTTGCGTCAGAAAAATATCTCCGACGGCGCCGGCAATGATCGCAACCAGCATGACAGCCAGCGTCTTCAGCATTTCACTTCTCCACGGTAATTTTGCACTGCTATCTTCAACTCTTTCAGGCGCTGTCTGATAATCGGACTTACAAGCGCCGCCAACTCCTGCTGGTGACGGTAATCCGGCATACGGCTTGTGATTTCATCATCCGGCAGAATTCCGGGATGGAAGTAGAACTCGGTAACTCCGTCCTGCAACTCTTCGATGATGTTCAGAATATAGGCTTCGGTCATCCGTCCGGAGTTGAGCACTCCCTTGACCTCGGCTGCATAACGGATATCAAGATCGTCAAGCCTGGGCCGGGCGTTGTCGGCCAGCGCGCCGAAAATAATCCGCTCAACGGTTTTTGCGATCCGTCTCTCCCGGTCAAAGCGCAGATTATGGCGCAGACGCTCCCGAGAAAGCCGAAAACTGCTGATGCCGTAACGGGGCATCAGTTCTGCCAGAATGGAAAAAACCGTCGGATGCAGGTGAATATTGAGGTGTCCGTCGATATGTGTCAACTGGATCCCGGCATCCCTGACCCGCACAATCTGCGCTTCGATTTCCCGTTTCAGCTGGCAGAAAAGCCCTCTGTCGAAAAAATAACGCATGCCGGCCGCCACCGGATTATTGGTAAAGTTCCCAGCCTGATCGACCAGTTCCGGAATACTGACCGGCGGCAACACCGCCCGCCCCTGCACCAGTGTCAGGTGCAGACCGATCTGCAGGCCGGGGTTGCGTTTGGCAATGGTGACCGCCTCTTCAAAAGCGCCGGCGCCGGGCATGATCGAGGCACAGGTCAGAAGGCCGTCTCGCCAGGCCTGCTCGACCGCCAGGTTGACTCCGCTTGAGAGTCCGAAATCATCGGAGGTGATAATAAGCTGTTTCATTCAATCCAAATCAGTACAATCTGTGGCCGAACATTAAAAGGTCAAAAACAATAGAACGCGGATCAAATCTGATTTTAGCGAATCGGCACGGATGACACCAACAAAATGAATCAAAAATCTGCGTAAATCCGCTGACTCCGCGTCATCCGTGTTCTATTGCAGTTCAAGTTTTCTCACAGGATTCTTTCCGTTTACGCATATAATTCAGGTACTGCTTGCCCTCTTTCAAGAGCTTTCTGCGCTCTTCGCCATCCACGATCATCCGGCCGATACTGCGCAGGATGTATTTGGGACGGAAGTAGAACTTGTCGTAGAATTCCTCGACCGAATTGAATATCTCGGCATTGGAGAGATGCGGGTAGTTGATGACACATTTCTGGTGGCCGGTGTCATCAATGAAATTATCCGAAGAAATCCAGCCGTTCTGTTTGCAGAGGTCGTAAAATTCGGTGCCGGGATAGGGTGAAGCCAGCGAAGCCTGGATCGAGTTGAGATCCATATCTTTGGCAAACTGGATGGTTTCGCGAATTGTCTCCCTGGTTTCGCCCGGCAAACCCATGATGAAAGCGCCGTGAACCGAGAGCCCCAGCTTCTTGCAGTCTTTGGTGAACTGGATGGCCTGCTCTTTGGTAACACCCTTCTTGATATTCTTCAGAATCTGGGCGTTACCGCTCTCAAAACCGACCACGACATGGCGCAATCCGGCTTCACGCATGATTTTGAGAGTCTCAAAGTCCGTATTGGCCCTGGCGTTGATTGTCCAGGAAATCCCCAGCGGCTTGATCAGATTGGCAATTTCCCGGGCGTGCTGGCGATTGGCCGTGAAGGTGTCGTCATCAAAGGAAAGCTCGCGCATCTCCGGTATATTCTCAGTGATCCACTTGATCTCTTCGTAGACATTTTGCGGGCTGCGGGTGCGCATCCGCTGGCCGGAAAAAGTCTGGGGCCAGAGGCAGTAGATGCATTTTGAAGGGCAGCCGCGACTGGAATAAATCGAGACATAGGGGCTCTTGAAATGCGGGATTACGTATTCACTGATCGGCAGGTCTCGTTTGTAGATCGGCGCAACAAAGGGGAGCGCATCGAGATCCTCAATCATCGGCCGATCCGGAGTATTCATCAGGATCCCGTCCCGAAAAAAACTGATGCCATCGACCTTGTCCCATGCCATGCCATCACACAGCTCTTTGGTGGAATAGTCGAACTCACCGCGGCAGACGATATCTATGGCGCCCTTACCGGCCCGCAGCGATTCCTCCGGCAGGATGGTGACATGCGGGCCGGTCAGCACCGTCACAATCTCCGGTTTGACATCCTTTATCCGCCGGGCGGTCTCAATGTCGATCATCAGGGTCGGAGTTGACGTGTACATCACAACCATGTCGAAATCCCTGGCTATCTCAAGGCATTTCTCCAGATCAAATTTTTGTACCGGGGCATCCACAACGCGGCTGCCTTCAATCATGGCGGCCGGGAAACAGAGCCAGGTCGGATACCAGAACGAGGTGACTTCACGGGAAGCCTGGTAGCGCGCACCGGCGCCGCCGTCAAAGTCCTCGAAGGTAGGTGGATTCAAAAAAAGCGGTTTCATTGTGACTCCTTGTAAAAATAAAAGAGAGAAATAACAGTTATCCTGCCGAAAAGTCAAGGTTTAGCCGGTTTTTCGGCAATAAAAAACGGGGTAACCGAACCGGGCACCCCGTTTTGAGCTTGCTATCAGTGCTTCGCTATTTTTTCGGCTGTCTGGCTATGATCTGATCCTTGACCTTTTCATAAACAGCAGCCGGCATAATATTGCGCGACTTTAGCTGTGCCTTGTTTGCGTAGGGGCGGCCCGCAATGATCTTGGACGCATAGGCGTCGCCAATACCTGGCACAGCCTTCAGCTCCACATCAGTAGCGCTGTTGATGTCAACCAGGGCGCCTTTTACCGCTTTTTCAGCGACCGGTTTGGCTTCGGCTTTCTTGTCATCCGGCTTTACAGCTTCCGCCTTGGCCGGCGCCTTCTTGTCCGACTTGGCATCGGCGGCGAACGATATGCTGGTTACCAGAACCAGAGCAGCTACTGTCAATAAACTTCCAATAATGTAGCGCTTCATATTTACCTCCAAAAAGTTGATAATGGGCTCCTTCTATCAGGTGCTGGAGTTTTTGTCAACATGGCTGAGCCGGCTATTGCCACTTGTCCGGAACGTGTTCAATTTAGCGGCCGATCAACCACAAAGCAAGGTTGGATGCAAGCTTGCGGTTATCTTCATCCAGGAAGCGATTCTGAAAAATTGCGTCATCTCCGAAAATTACATAACTTCCTGCGCCATAAGTCCCACGTGCGAGCAGAGTAAATGATGAGACCACATCTCCCTTGGACAGTATTTTATCGCCGTCCAGATCCACCCAGGCTGAAGCTGATGTACGGGCAATCGAAGTGGCGGGCGCAGTCGGCTCAAGCGCCCAGGCCCCATAAATTGAAAACTGATTGATCCCGGTGAACAAAGGGTCGGGAGTCAGATCTGCGACCCTGAAATTTATGTCAGTGTCAATTACATTCTGGCGTTCGTGCAGCACGGCATTGGAGTGTACTATGCCCAGACGCGCAAGAAGTCCGGCTAGAGGCGGGCCGATATGCAGCATCGCCGCCAGACGACCACCCTTTTCAATAAAACTGGCCACGGCTTCAACCTCATTCCGGGACAGAGCGGTAAATGGCCCTGAAATTACCAGCGCTTTATAATTCCTCAGAGTTTCGTCGTTCAATTCATTCTTGGTTGATCCTGGATTTGCGCCATGACCACGAACAATTCCGGACAGACCGGAAAGCTGCAATGGACCGGAGTCCTCAATCAGAAAACGCTGGCCATGCCCTTGATCGAACAGAACTTCAGCCGGAAGCACTTCAGAGGCTTCAACATTCATGAATGACGTCAGAACCACCATAAAGCTCACCGCATACCATTTTTTCCGCATAAAGCCAAACGCCCCCACATAAAGGATCTTTTTTATCTTTTATAGCTTATCACAGCTCCTGATTGCAAGAATTTCTTTTCCGATTCATTCCGGTGTGATAGTAGATACGGTGCTTCTGCTTAAAAGAAGCGGACTACTAACCAGCGAGGTATGACAATGAGCAGTAAAAAACCGGAACTGACCTTCAAGTACATCTTCAACTATGGCTATAATCCGTCGTATGTAAACGGTGCCCAGGGTGGTTTTTCACCGCGCGGCGAGATGATAATCAACTTCTATCTTGAGCGCCAGCCGCTTCCCGAGTCGATTACACACGAGATCACTCCTGAGGGGGCCATCGGTCGCGAAACCGAAGTTGAGCCCAAAAATCTTGCCAGCAGCATGGTTCGTTTCATCGACACCGGTGTTGTAATGAGCTACGAAAATGCCCGCGTTTTCCATTCCTGGCTGGGCGACAAACTGCATGAAATCGAAGAAATCCATAAAGCCCAGGCCGCTTTTGAAAAAACCGGACAAGGTGGTCTTGCGTAACGTCAGTTCAAGGTTCAATGTCTTATGGCTTAAACGAACTTTGAACATTTAATGAGGCAGGGGAATGGCTGCAACCTACTACAAGTACAGAACAATCATCCTGATTGTCACTATATTTCTGCACTGCCTCGTCGCCACTGCGGCCGCTTTTCCGATCCCTGAACGGCTGGAATTTGAGTTGTCCTACACCGGCATTACAGCTGGACGGGCGGTTCAGGAGGTAAAACAGGTCGGGGATGAGATTATTATCGTCTCTACGGCCAAATCTGCCGACTGGATCAACCTGTTTTTCCCGGTGGACGACCGGATCGAATCCATACTTGTTTCCGGCACCCCACCCTTGTACATCGGGGTTCCCAGGCTCTATCGCGAACGCATTCGCGAAGGATGGACCCGTTTTCAGAAGGACGCCGTCTTTGATCGCCAGAAACTGGAAGTTAATACCAAAGATTTTCTCAAAAAAAGCGAAACAACCCATAAAATTTCAAAGAGAACGTACGACACTCTCTCCAGCTTCTTCTATTTCCGCTCAGTGCCGCTACAGGTCGGAACGTCCTATTTTATTGATATCTTCGATTGCAAAAAGCTGTGGAATACAGAAGTTCAGGTGTTGAGGCGTGAAGAGATTGAAACCCCGCTGGGCAGGTTCAAGACAGTTGTTATCAGACCGCTGCTCAAATCCGAAGGGATCTTCGCCCGCACCGGAGAAATGCTGATCTGGCTGACCGATGATGAACGACGCATTCCTGTGCTGATGAAATCCAAGGTCAGAATCGGCAGCATCACGGCGACCCTTGTCGGCGGCAGTTACTGGCCAGCCGCGAAGTAAGCAAAAAAGACGCTTTAGTTTTGCACAGTAATGTGATAGGAAAAGAGAATCTAACGCAGTTCTATTTACTTGAGGAGTTCACCGTATGATTGTTTTCAAAGGCGTGCATAAGTGGTTTAAAAATCTGCACGTACTTAACGATATCAACCTGCATGTGACCCAGGGCGAAGTGCTGGTAGTCTGCGGACCGTCAGGGTCGGGCAAATCAACCCTGATCCGCACCATCAATCAGCTGGAGCCGATCAATGAAGGCTCTCTGGTGGTTGACGGGATGGATCTGTCCGACAAAAAAACCGACATCAACAAGCTGAGGGCCGAAGTAGGCTTCGTGTTCCAGCAGTTCAATCTCTATCCGCATCTGTCTGTTATCAGCAACATCACTCTGGCTCCCATAAAAATCCGCAATATGCCGAAGAAAGAAGCCGAAGAGCAGGCCATGGTGCTGCTTACCAGGGTAGGTCTGGCCGAAAAACGGGACGCCTACCCGTCGCAGCTCTCCGGCGGCCAGCAGCAGCGGGTAGCCATTGCCCGTGCTTTGGCAATGAAACCCCGCATCATGCTGTTTGACGAGCCAACCTCGGCCCTTGACCCCGAGATGATCGGCGAAGTTCTGGCGGTCATGAAAGATCTGGCGCTGTCAGGAATGACCATGGTCGTGGTGACCCACGAAATGGGCTTTGCCCGCGAAGTGGCGCATCGGGTTGCTTTCATGGCCGATGGGATTGTGCTGGAAGAGGCCACTCCGGAAGATTTTTTCATGCGCCCCAGACACGAACGCGCCCAACAGTTTCTGCGGCAGCTGTTGACGCCGATGCAGGCTGAATGTCCCTGATTCCCGTTTTCACACCACCACACAAGGAGGATGCACAATGAAGAAACTGGTAACGCTGTTCATGATCATGGCTCTGGCCGCCATCACCGCCAAGAGCGCACTGGCCGGAGATACTCTGGCTGACGCCAAGAAAAAGGGTGTACTGGTTGTGGGCTGCAAGGATTCCCTGCCACCTTTCGGTTACATCGATGAAAAAACCCGTCAGATCGTTGGCTACGACATCGATTTTGTCAACGCCATCGCCAAGAAGATGGGTGTCAAAGTTGAGCTGAAACCGGTCACTTCCGCCAGCCGCATGCCGCAATTGCAGGAAGGGCATATCGACATCATCGCCGCAACAATGACCAAGAACGCCGAGCGCGCCAAAGTTATCGACTTCAGCCACACTTACTTCTTCACCGGCCAGAAGTTCATCACTAAAAAAGGGAGCGTAAAAACTCTCAAGGATCTGGAAGGCAAAAAGATCGGCACCGCCAAGGGCTCGACCTCAGAGCAGAACGTAAAAAAAGCAGTCCCGTCTGCAACCGTACTCTCGTTTGATGACTACCCGCAGGCCTTCCTGGCCCTTCAGCAGGGTAAAGTGGCGGCTGTAACCACCGACGAAGCCATCCTGGCCGGTATCCTTGCCAAAGCCCCCAACAAGTCCCAGTTCGAGATCCCGGCGCTACAGATATCCGATGAACCATACGGTCTCGGTATGCGCAAAGGTGATACAAATTTTGTCAACTTCGTAAACAAAACCATCCTTGAGATGGAGAAGAGCGGCGAAGCCAAGGCCATTTTTGACAGATGGTTCGGCCCCAGCACGCAGTTTCACCTGGATCGTACTTTCAAGATCACTGCTGATAAATAAAAAGAATATCCCTCTGAGGCACGGAGCCACAAAGAATTCCTGTTAGATTCGATAAGCCGATTCGAATATTGATTTCTCTGTGACCTCTGTGCCTCTGTGAGAACACAGTATTTGGTATGTAAAGGTTCCCCGTGCTCAACTACACATTCGACTGGTCGATAATAACCTCGGGCAAATATTTTGACTGGCTGGTTTCCGGTCTGATCACCACCCTCAAACTGTCGACGGTATCCATCATACTGGCCTTCATTCTGGGGCTCATAATAGCGGTCATGCGAATGGCTCACAGTAAACCGGTTCGCTGGTTTGCCCATGCCTACCTTGAATTTTTTCGCAACACCCCGCTGCTGGTGCAAATCTTCTTCTGGTATTTCGGATCGTACAAAATCCTGCCGACAGTCATAAACGACTGGCTTGTCAGCACCAATTTTGAATTCGCCGCCGCCGCCATCGCCCTGACCATCTACACCTCGGCCTTTATCGCCGAAGACATCCGCTCCGGCGTCCTCTCGATCCCGAAAGAGCAGATGGAAGCGGCCCGCAGCGCCGGTTTTTCCTATTTGCGCGCGATGCAGTACATCATTTTGCCGCAGGCTGTGCGGATCACCATTCCGCCGCTGGTCAACCAGTTTCTGAACCTGGCCAAGAACTCTTCCCTGGCCATGACGATCGGCGTCATGGAGATGACCTACCAGGCCCGCCAGGTCGAGAGCTATACATTTAAAGGTTTTGAGGCTTTTACTGCCGCAACGGTTGTCTATCTGGTTCTCTCGATTGTCATCACCGCACTGGTCAACACCTATAACGAAAAAGTCCTCAACCTGCACAAGGCCACCTGATATGGAACAGCTCTTCAACTTTTCTGTCATCACCGATAACTTCACCTACTTCATGATCGGCCGCTTTCCGCACGGGCCGCTTGGCGGGGTGGGACTGACGCTTTACCTGGCAGTAGTTTCATGCATCCTCTCCTTCTTTGGAGGTATGATTCTGGGACTGCTGAGCATATCCCGCTTCCCTTTTGTCCGCTATCCGGCCCTGGCTTTCATAAATCTGGTGCGCGGGATGCCTCTGTTGATGGTCATCTTCTGGATGTATTTTCTGATGCCGGCTCTGTTCGGCAAGATCGCCGAGAACAACACCGTCATCATGGCGCTGACCCTGTTTACCTCGGCCTACATGTCGCGTATCGTCGTGGCCGGCATTGAGGGGATTCCCAAAGGGCAGACCGAGGCGGCCATCTCCACCGGCCTCAAATCATGGCAGGTCATGCTCTACATCGTTCTGCCGCAAGGACTGCGCAACATGATCCCCTCGTTTGTCAACCAGTTCGTCTCGCTGATCAAGGACACCTCACTGGCCTTCATCGTCGGAGTATCAGAGCTGACCCACGTCGCCACCCAGATCAACAACCGCACCATGGCTTTTCCGACTGAAATCTTCATTTTCATAGCAATTATCTACTTCATCCTCTGCTACGCCTTTACCAGCCTCTCCCGCTGGCTGGAACAGCGTCTGTCATGGAACAAGGCCATTTAGAATTTGACATTGTGTATTGGATTGTGTAGCCTCATGTGTAAACAGGAGGTTTCCCATGCCCACAAATCTCGCAATTGACGATTCGCTTATCCGGGAAGCCGTAAGAATCGGCCATCACAAGACCAAGAAGGATGCGGTCACCATCGCCCTTAGTGAATATATCCAGCGCCGCAAACAGCAGGAAATTGCTTCACTGTTTGGCGGCATCGACTACGACCCGTCCTACGACTACAAAGAACAGCGCAACCGGCAATGAGCATACTGGTCGACACTTCGGTCTGGTCGCTGGCGCTGCGACGCAATCAGCTTGATTCATCACCCCATGTGCAGGAACTGGTCAAACTGATCAAAAACATGCAGGTGCAGGTGATCGGTCCCATTCGCCAGGAAATCCTCTCCGGCATCAAGACAGAAACCCAGTTTGTCATGGTACGGGAGCAACTACGCCCATTTCCGGACCTGCCGCTCACCGCAGATGATTTCGAATATGCCGCCGAGCTGTTCAATATTCTGCGTGCCAGGGGGATACAGGGTTCCAATACTGATTTTCTCATCTGTGCCGTATCGCTGCGTCACTCCATGCCTATATTCACAACAGACAACGACTTTACCCTGTTCGCCCTACACATCCCGATCAAATTGCATGCAATGAATTTGGGATAACCCTCATGCCTCCTGAAATCCTTCTCCCGCTCCTCTTCGGAGCCGCCTTTATTGCCGGGCTGATCGACTCGATTGCCGGCGGCGGCGGACTGATCACCGTTCCTGTTCTGATGGGCATCGGTCTCCCCCCTCAGGTGGCCCTGGGCACCAACAAACTCCAGGCCTCCTTCGGCTCCGGCAGCGCCATGCTGCATTTTGTACGGGCGGGCACGGTAAAATTAAGCGACTGCTGGATCGGTATCATCTGGACAACCATCGGAGCGGCCCTCGGCGTAGGTGCAGTGCAACTCCTGGATGCAACCCTCCTGAAACAGTTGATTCCCTGGCTGCTGGCCGCGATTGCGGTCTATACCCTCTTCTCGCCGCGCCTTGGGGCTGAGGACTCCCACGCCCGCATGAAAGCAGCTCCTTTCTACATGCTGTTCGGTCTGTCGATCGGTTTCTACGACGGTTTCTTCGGCCCCGGCACCGGTTCCTTCTGGACCATGGCACTGATGATGCTCCTGGGCTGCTCAATGCTGCGGGCCACCGCCACTACCAAGGTGATGAACTTCACCAGCAACTTTGTGGCGCTGATCTTTTTCCTCTCGGTCGGGCAGGTCCGTTTTCTGGAAGGTTTTGTAATGGGAGTCGGGCAGTTTCTGGGGGCCCGGGTCGGATCAAAACTTGTTATCAAGCGCGGTACGGCCTTTATCAGGCCGGTGTTCATCACAATGGTGCTGGCGCTGGTCGGAAGATTGATTTATCAGAACTTCAGGTGAATCCTCTCACCCTCCCCTCAATCCCCTCCCATAAAGGGCGGGGGGGCTATTCTCCCTCTCCCCTTGTGGGAGAGGGTCGGGGAGAGGGGTAACAGTCATATCAGAACTTCAGGTAGTTTTTGACAGGTATTCCCCCAGCACACCGCGCGAATGCTCATCATCATGGCAATGGCTGCAGAGGTTTTCCCAGTTTGATCCGTCGGGCGGGTTGTTGTGATGGTTGCCGTCCCGGTGGTGAACGGTCAACAGGTTGAGGTTGGCAGAATCGAACTCCCGGCCGCACTTGGCGCAGACCGGGCCGTGGATCCTGAGCGATTTTGCACGATAGTTGGAGTTGCTGTCAATTTCTCCCCGCATGCGCTTCAGCAAGGCGGCAGCCTGATCAGCGCTGGGAAGCGGCACTGTCCTGGGTCCTTTCGATCTTCCTGCCATGTTTTACTCCTGACTGTTCAGCAGTTTCACCGTCGCCCGCCCGTCGGCATAGTAATCAATGATATTGAGGCAGCCGTAATTCTGCTCGATGTTGAACATTTTGACAAGCGGCGCGCCGATGGCATTCAACAGCACAATGCGGTTGACACCGCCATGACCGACCACCAGAACTTCCTGCCCATGATGGCGCTCAACCACCTCATTGATGACCGGCATTACGCGCGCCTCCACATCCACCAGGCGCTCGCCCTCGGGCACCCGGTAGTTGACCAGATCGGCCAGTCGCGCCCGCCATTCGTCCGGCCAGTCTGTTTTGATCTCGTCCCAGGTCTTGCCTTCCCAAATACCAATGTTCAGCTCGCGCAGCTCGCGCCGGGCAACCGGCTCGATACAGCGCGGAGAGCAGATAATTTCAGCGCCGATGCGGCAGCGCGAAAGGTCGCTGGTGTAGCAGGCCGAAATTCTGGCATCGGCCAGGCGTTCTTTCAGGCGGTGATACTGTTCCACACCTGTATCTGTCAGTGACACGTCGGCCTGACCGTTGTAGCGCGGCTGGTCATGTCCAACGACCTGACCGTGACGGATAAGATAAATGCGGGTATGCGGTGTCATACATCCAGTTCCTTTCTGTTCACTTTGCCATGCGCTTCAAGACCTGCTCCAGCTTGCGCAGTTCCTCGCCGTAACCGGCCCAGTTGCCCTGTCGTTGCAGGTTGATCGCCTTATCAAAGATGCCCATCGCTTCTTTGGCCAGCGTGGCCGGTGACGCCTTCGGATCGCCAACTTCCGGCCTGGCAGCCGCGGCAACTGTTTTTTTGCCGCCAAACAACCGTTGCAGGGCCAATTCCAGATTTTCCTCCATAACGACTTCATCGCCAAAAGCTACAATCACCCTTTTAAGTTCCGGCAGGCCGGCCTTGTCGGCAGCCAGAAATAGCGGCTGAACGTAGAGCAGGGATTTCTCGATCGGAATCACAAGCATACTCCCGCGAATAACCTCGGAGCCGCGCTGATTCCAGAGCGTCAGCTGCTGGGATATGAAAGAGTCCTGGTTGATACGGGCGTCGATCTGTTTCGGGCCATAGATCAGCCTGTCGCGCGGAAAGGTGTAGGCGCGGATTTTCCCGTAATTCGGCTCGTCACAACGGGCGGTCAGCCAGGCCGACAGGTTGTCCCGTTTGGAGGGGGTGAACGGCAGCAGCAGGATATACTCCTCCACCTTTTCGCCCGGCAGCTTCATGATTGTGTAATATGGCTCCATCGGCTTTTCGCCCAGTGTTGCCACCTGCCAGAGGTTTTCCCTGTTGTAGAAAACCTTCGGATCGGTCATGTGGTAGGCGGAAAACATGGCGGCCTGCAACTGCAGAAACTGGTGCGGATAGCGGACATGCTTGCGCAGATCCCCCGGCATGGCGGAAATCGGCTTGAAGAGACCGGGAAACATCCGGCTGTAGACCTTGACCAGAACATCATTCGGATCGCTGATGTAGTAGCTCAGGGTACCGTCATAGGCGTCAACTACGACCTTGACGGAATTTCGCATATAATTGATGCCTCCCTTGACCGGTTTTGAATAGGGGAGCCGGTCCGAATAAGTGTAGGCATCGATGATCCATTTGAGCCGCCCCGCTTCATCCACTACCATGTAAGGGTCGCCATCAAAACGGAGGAAGGGGGCGATCGCCCTGACCCTCTCATTGATGTTGCGGTTGTAGATGATACGACTCTCGGTGGTGATATCGGATGAGAGCAGAATCTTTTCAGTCCTGAATTTGGCGGCAAAGAGAGCCTTTTTGAGGATCGAATCGATCGGCACCCCCCCCTTCCCGGCATACGTCGTATTGATATTGCCGGAGGCGGTCGGATAGCTGAATTCCGGCACCCTGGTCTTGACGACCACATAATCGTTCGAGAGTTCGCCGAAATATATTTCCGGCCTGCTGACCTTGATGTCGGCCAGGCTGACGGGCGGTATGTCCTTGACAAAAAACTCCGGCAGCCCTTCCTTGCTGATCCGGCTGACTGGTCCAAAGGTGATGCCGTTGCCGTGGGTAAAGATCAGGCGCTCGTTGATCCAGTTTTTACTGGGCAGGTCGGCATAGGAGAGCTCGCGCGGCGAAAGCATTACCTGGGTATACTGTCCGTTCACCTTGTAGCGGTCGTTATCAACATCGAAAAACTTGTAATAGGTCCTGATCTGCTGCAACTGGCTGTAGGTCTTGAGCAGCGGCGCATGATCCCAGAGCCGGATATTCTTGATGGTGGCGCCGTTATTGGCGATATCGGCAGCAGAAAGTCTGGTGTCGACATCGAAGGGAACGGTTTCAATCTTGTCCAGATCGTAACCGAAGCGGGTGAACTTGAGGTTGTTCTCGATGTAGGGTGTCTCAAGCGCCAACTCGTTGGGCGCAACCTTGAACTTCTGGAGCAGGCCCGGATAAACCCGGATGCCGATCACGTAAAGCACAACTACGACAAGCGGAGGCAGCAACGCCAGACGCCAGGCGCCCTTCCAGATCCCGGCCGCCAGCGCCACTCCAGCCAATGGAGTCAGGAACGTCAGGACTTTTAGGGTTAATAAGCGTGCGTGAATGTCCGCGTAGCCGGCGCCATAGAAGGAGCCGTTGTTGGAAAACAGCAACCTGAAGCTGTCCAGATAAAAACCGGCTGCGATCACGCCGGCAAAGAGTCCCACCAGAATAGCCAGATGACGCCGCACCTTGACATCGACAGATGCGCCCAGTTCAGACAGCATTATGCCGCCCCTGAAATAATACACCGCACCGGCCACCGCTGCGGTTGCCAGAAGCATCAGGCTCA
>JACRCG010000231.1 GCA_016219145.1 Deltaproteobacteria bacterium
CTTTTCCGGTGCTTTCCGCTATGCAGCACGACAAGGTCTGCACCTTTACCGGACTGGTCAGAGGGGACATAACCGCTGAGCGGGAATATGATCATGTAAGGGTGGCAGGACGGGTATCTGTACCGCTATCACTCTCATGCTCCCGTTGCCTTGTGGATTATGACTCCTTTGTAGATGTAAACTTTACAGTCATCTTTCGCAAGGATACTGCAATACAATCGGTCGAAGAAGAAATCGAACTGGGAGAAGAGGATCTGCTCTCTTCAGTCTACCAGGGTGATGAAATTGATCTGACCCATGAGATACAGGAACAGATCGCAATGGAAATTCCGCTCAAGCCTCTCTGTAGTGATGACTGCAAGGGTTTGTGCCATACGTGCGGAACGGATCTGAACGTTTCACAATGCAGTTGCAGCAATGAAAAAACAAGTTTGGCATTCAGTGCTCTCAAGGATTTCAAAGTATCTCGATAAATAAGCGTGCACTCTGAAGTGAACCACCAGAAAAAGGAGAAAATATCATGGCAGTACCTAAGAAGAAAACATCCAAATCACGTAAGAATATGAGAAGGGCTCATGACTTCCTGACTACCCAGTCCCTGTCAACATGCCCCCAGTGCAAAGCTCCCAAGCTGCCGCATCGCGCCTGCCCAACCTGTGGTACCTACAAGGGTAAAGAAGTCATCGACGTTTCCAACGCTCAGTAATTGCCGATACCTGTGTCATTAACGGGACAAATGAGAGTAGCGGTTGATGCAATGGGGGGCGACAATGCCCCCGTGGTCGAAGTTGAAGGAGCGGTAGCAGCCTGCCGTGAGTTCGGTATTCCAGTGACGCTCGTAGGTGACCGTGAACGCCTGGAGTCCGAACTCGCCAAGCATTCCGTGAACGGACTCGACATAGACATCTTCCATGCCAGTGAAGTGGTAGGCATGCATGATTCTGCCTCGGATGCTGTGCGAAAGAAGCGCAATTCTTCCGTTCGTCTGGCGTTCGAGCTTGTCAAGAACGGAAAGGCCTGTGCCGCTGTCAGCGCCGGCAACTCCGGTGCAACAATGGCCGCGGGCATGTTCGTGCTAAAGCGCATCAAGGGGATTGAGCGCCCTGCGATTGCCCAGATTTTTCCGACCCTGAAGGGGCAGACTCTCGTGCTTGACGTGGGCGGCAATGTTGACTGCAAGTCGCAGCACCTGGTTCAGTTCGCGATCATGGGTGAGGTCTATGCCCGCTATGCGATGGGGATCAGGAATCCGTCGGTGGGGCTGCTGTCAAACGGGGAAGAGGAATCCAAGGGCAATGAGCTGACCCGTGAGACCAACGCCGTACTGCGCCAGACTTCCATCAACTATGCCGGTTACATAGAAGGCCGGGATATTTTCTCCGGAGCTGTCGAAGTCGTGGTTTGTGACGGTTTTGTCGGCAACGTGGTGCTCAAGCTGTCCGAAGGATTGTCCGAAGCGGCCGGAAAGATGTTGAAGGGCGAAATAGTCAAAAGCTGGATTTCCAAAATCGGCTATCTGTTTGTCCGTGGTGCTTTCAACCGCTTCAAGAAGATCGTGGACTATGCCGAATACGGCGGAGCCCCGCTGCTTGGCATTAACGGCGTCGGAATGATCTGTCACGGCGGCTCCAATGTCAAAGCGATCAAAAACGCTGTCCGCTTTGCTCATGAATACGCAAGAAGCGGCGTGACCGAACATGTCTCGGAGAAACTTTCCGAAAATTACCCCGTCTCCATTCAACGTGATGTCCTTAAATCCATTTCTGCCGAATAATGGAGATATCATGGTGACCGCAAAGATCACTGGTACCGGCTCAGCTCTGCCGGCTAAGATCCTTACAAACGCCGACCTGGCCCTGATGGTTGACACCAGCGATGAATGGATAACGACCAGAAGCGGTATCAAGGAACGGCGGATATCTTCAGACGGTGAGTACACATCCACCTTCGCCATTGAGGCAGCCCGAAATGCATTGGCAATGGCAAAGATATCGCCGGAAGAACTTGACCTGATCATACTGGGTACTGTGACTCCCGATTTCCCGTTTCCCTCAACCGCCTGCATCATCCAGAACGAACTGGGTGCACACAAAGCGGTTGCATTCGATGTTTCCGCAGCCTGTTCCGGTTTTATCTACGGCCTCTCAATTGCAGACAGCTTTATCCGCTCCGGCAGATCACGGAAGGCGCTTGTGATTGGTGCCGAGGTTTTGTCGCGCATCGTGGACTGGAAAGACCGAAACACCTGCATCCTTTTCGGAGATGGAGCCGGAGCGGCCGTCATAGAGGCCTCCGTGGACCAGGACGGTATCAGATCAACCCATATTTTCAGTAACGGCGCCTGCTGGGAACTGCTGTACCAACCAGGAAGCGGCAGTCGTAATCCGGCAGCAGACCCGGCTACCGATCCGGCATCATTCTTTATCCGCATGGAAGGCAATGAAGTCTACAAACATGCTGTCCGCGGCATGGAAGAAGCTGCCATGGCCGCTCTGGACGCAAATGGAATCGCCGCATCGGATATATCACTATTCATCCCCCATCAGGCAAATCGTCGCATTATTGACGCCATCGCAAAACGACTCGATCTGGGCGCTGATAAAGTATTCGTCAACCTCCATCGTTACGGCAACACATCTTCGGCCTCAATTCCTATCGCATTGGATGAAGCCAACCGTAATGGAAGGATCGCGCCGGGAGATCTGATTCTTCTCGATGCCTTCGGCGGCGGGTTTACGTACGGATCGGCCCTGATACGCTGGTAATTCGGTCAATCCTTTGACCGTCCAAGAAAGGTTCTGTATATATGTCTAAAGTAGCTTTTGTTTTTCCTGGACAAGGATCCCAGTATCCGGGAATGGGCAAGGAATTTGCCGAAAACTTCCCGGCGGCACGCC
>JACRCG010000021.1 GCA_016219145.1 Deltaproteobacteria bacterium
CATCCTTGCGCGGGCTGTGGCGATGCAGGGCGCGGGCAACCAGTTCCTTGCCGGTTCCGGATTCACCGGTAATCAGGACCGTTGAATCCGTTTTGACGATTCGCCGCATGCGTTCGAAAACAAACTCCATCGCGGGTGAACTGCCAATGATGTTGCTGAAATCGAAACGCCCCTGAAGCTGCTTGCGAAGATAGACATTTTCTGAAAGAAGTTTCTGTTTCTCGATCGCCTTGGCAACGACTATTTTCAGTTCGTCAAAATCTATCGGTTTGGTTATGTAATCGAAAGCCCCTTCCTTCATAGCCCTGACAGCAGTCTGGGCAGAAGCGTGACCGGTAACCACAATTACTTCCGTTGCCGAAGATACTTTTCGCACACTCTGCAGGATATCAAACCCGCTTTTGTCCGGAAGAAACAGGTCTGAAACTATAATCTGGAATTGTTCATGGGAAATGATATCTAGTGCATCTTCACCATTGGCTGCCGAAACAACTGTGTAGCCTACTGACTGCAAGAGGAGCGAAAGCGCTTCCCGGCCGGAGTTATCATCGTCTATTACCAGAATTCTTATATCATCGGACATCGGGTCAACCCCATAACAATGTATTGAACCGGCATTAAATCGACAATTCAAACGAAAAGCAACGATAAAAAACAAATAAAAACCCCGCTTGTCAGCGAGGTCTTGACCACCCTTAAACAGGATAGGAGCGAACCAGCTAGCAACCGGTGACAGACTGTATCGATCGATACAGTCCGTCCAGCAGCAGGTCCAGCTCTTCATCGGAAATCACCAGGGGTGGGAAAATCACCACAGTATTTCCCAAAGGTCTGGAAAAGATTCCATGCTTGCGAGCTTCAAGACATACACGCACGCCGGTCTTAAGCTCCCAATCGTAAGCCCGGCGGGATGCACGGTCCTCAACCAGTTCAATACCGACAGCCAGACCGCACTGACGGATATCGCCCACGTGGGAGAGCGACCTGAAGCGTTCCAGGCACTCGCTCAACCGCAAGATTCTGGATTGTACCCCTTCCAGCAGTCTGTCTTTTTCAAACAGTTCCAGACTCTTAAGCGCGACAGCGCATGCCAGCGGATTACCAGTAAACGTATGACCGTGAAAGAAGGTCTTCAACTCGGAATACTCTCCCATAAAGGCCTTATATACAGTGGAAGTTGTAATTGTGGCCGCAATCGGCAGATAACCGGCCGCTATCCCCTTGGAAACGGCCATGATGTCCGGAACCACATCCTCGTGCTGGCAGGCGAACATTGCACCGGTCCTGCCAAATCCAGTGGCCACCTCGTCGGCGATCATCAGCAGGTCATAGCGGTCACACAGGGCACGAACCCCCCTCAGGAATCCTGGGGGCTGGACAATCATGCCACCTGCCCCCTGGATAAGCGGTTCTATCACCAGCCCCGCCGCATGGCCGGACTGTCCCTGAATGATCCGCTCAAGAGCCTCCAGGCATTTCATGCCGCAAGTACGACTGTCTCCGCAACCCAGTTCACAACGATAGCAGTATGGGGATGGCGCCTGGACCGCCTCGAACATCAGCGGCTTGAACGTGGCATGATAGATATCTATGCCCCCCACGCTGACTGCGCCGAGGGTATCGCCATGATAGGCATTCCTGAAGGTGATGAAGCGGCTGCGTTCGGGCCTTCCACGATGGGCCTGGTACTGATAGGCCATCTTGACTGCCACCTCCATCGCGGTCGAACCGTTGTCGGAATAAAAAACCCGGTCCAGCCCGGGTGGAGTGATTTCTGCCAACCGGGCAGCCAGTATGATGCTCTGTTCACTGGCCAGACCCAGCAACGTGGAATGCTCCAGCCGGTCCACCTGATCCTTGAGCGCCTGGTTCAACTCGGGCCGGCAATGACCATGGACATTGGTCCACATGGAAGCGACTCCATCCAGGTAACGCCTGCCTTCCGTATCAATCAGCCAGCAGCCCTCACCCTTTTCGATCACTATCTGGTCGTCACGTTCCCAATCCTGCATCTGGGTGAAGGGATGCCAGACGTGATCCCGGTCCCACTGTCGCAACTGTGCCGTCGAATACCTGCTCATAATCCCAGCTCACGCAGCACAATGGCAGTTTCCGGCTGGCCGTCCAGCCAGGCCGCCAACTCGTCGACGATTTCCATCTGGTCGGCTTCATCGCGAAGCGGCCATATTCCCAGCACCGGCGCGCCACAGAGGGAACCTATATGATGCGAGGCGCTCTTTTCGGCGGTTCCCGGATTATCCGGCATGCCGTTGACAATCACTCCGGCCACGCGCAGCCCCATCTGCTGTGCGGCAAAGCAGGTCAGGACTGTATGGTTGATGGTACCAAGACCCGGCCGCGCCACGACCAGCAGCGGCAGCCCTAGGTCCCGAGCGAGATCGGCAACCAGCAACCCTCCCGACAATGGCACCATCAATCCGCCGGCACCTTCGACGATCACGTAATCATGAATCTCGGCCAGACGAAGATAAGAGTCCCTGATACGTGCGAAATCAACCCGCACACCATCGATCCTGGCAGCTTCGGCAGGTGCCACTGGTTCAAGGAGACAGTAGGGAGCAACATCCTCGCCATATGCAACTCCTGCCGCCTCGCATAGCAGAAGTGCGTCATCCGAGACCAGAACGCCATCGACTTCACTGCAACCGCTGGTTACAGGCTTCATCACTCCGACATTTATTCCGTTTACGCGCAACAAACGGGCAAGCGTGGCCGCAGCTATGGTTTTTCCGACCCCGGTATCGGTTCCGGTAACAAAAATCCCCCGCCCGCCCATCAGCTGCACCCGCATTTGGCAACGGCCAGCCCCAGATCG
>JACRCG010000236.1 GCA_016219145.1 Deltaproteobacteria bacterium
CATCCCGCTCCGGCAGCAGCTCCAGTTCACGTTCAAAAGCAAGACGGATCGAACAGAAGAAGCGGTTTGAGTCGCTGAGGCGATAATAACCCCAGGTGCCCTGCCGCTTTACCTCGAGCACACCGGCTTCCATCAGGATCTTCAGGTGGCGGGAAACGCGTGACTGCCCCATGCCCATGACGCGGGTCAGCTCTTGCACCGTAAATTCACCTCGCCGGAGAATTGCGGTCAAACGCAGCCGTGAGGGATCGGCCAGGGCTTTAAGGGTATCGAGCATCTTATATCAAATATCCTGATTTTTATAAATCAACTTTTCTTGATATATCATGCGACACGGACATGATGCAAGCATATTTCTTTAGCCGGAAAGGGAATTGAAAACTCGGATCAGGATTGATGAGGTTGACGAGGATACTGGTGGTAATCGGTGCTGAAGACCTGAATCAGAGGCTGCGGCTGACGACATTTCCGAGTTGCGTGGCGGTGTAGGGCTTTGGCAGCGAAGCTACGAAACCGAGTTCCATATGGAAAGCAACCGTTCCGTCGTCCGAATAGCCGCTGGACACTATCGCCTTTACCCCGGGATCGATATCCCTCAGCCTTATGAGTGTTTCAGTGCCACCCATCCCGCCTTTCACTGTCAGATCGAGGATTACCAGATCAAAAGGGGCACCATCCTCGATCGCCTTCCGATACATGGCAAGCGCCGCTTCACCATGCGGCGCTTCATCCACGGTATGTCCCATGGATTTCAGCATGCTCATGGCCACGGCCCTGATGATTTCCTCGTCATCCATTATCAGGATTCTTGCTCTGCGGCCGGGACTGCGCGGCAGATCGACCTGCCCGGCCAGCGGCACCGTTCCCTCGACAGCCGGGAGGGTTACGGTAAAGGTTGAGCCGACTCCGAGCGTGGATTCGACCGTGATGGAGCCGCCATGGTTCTTTACAATTGAATATGCGGTAGCAAGCCCAAGCCCGTTTCCGGTTTTCTTGGTGGTAAAATATGGATCAAAAATTCTGGAAAGCTGTTCTTTTGAGATACCGACACCGGTATCGGAGATCGAAATCGAAACCGACTTTTTTCCATCCGCCGCTGCCACAACCCCCTGATTAAGCGCCACAATCCTGATCACCCCTCCCTGGGGCATGGCCTGAACGGCATTGATCACGAGATTCTGGATCACCTGTCCCAGCTGTCCTTCATCCCCATCCACACACCAGAGTTCGTCATAGAAGGTTTCAAAATTGACGTTGCTGCCGCTCAGTGAAAACACCACCGCATTCTGGATAATCGGCTGCAGCGAGATAATCTTCTTGACCGGTTTACCCCCCTTTGCATACGTCAGGAGCTGCTGTGTAAGCCCTGTCGCCTGTGCCATCGATTTTTCGGCGCTTTCCAGCATCTCGAAAGCGGAACTATCCTGATCCAGATCCATTTTAGCCAGGGATATATAACCGAATATGCACTGCAGCAGGTTGTTGAAATCATGGGCGATGCCCCCCGCCAGCATGCCCAGTGAATCAAGCTGACGCATCCTGATCCGGTCTTTCTCCATGCGCAAGCGGTCGGAGATATCTCTGAAAACGAGCACAAAACTACCTGACGCGGAAGACGAATCACGCAGGTCCGAACGAAACTCTTCAATCTCGCGCACAACCCCGTTTTTCGCTGACAACCGATACGTAACAACTTCCTGACTCTCGCCGTCATCCGGAATTGGTGACGTATTGTAAACTTCGCTTACCGGCCGGCCGATGGCCTGTTGGGTTTCAATCCCGATAAGCTGCTGCGCGGCATTGTTAATCAGGACAATATTTCCGCGGCTGTCAGCGGTGACGACCCCCTCGTTGAGCGCGTTCAGAGTGACCTCGATCCGCTCTTTTTCATTATGCAGGCTATCCAGGGATGCTTTAAGCAGCCTTGAAAGCCGCCTGATCAGAAAGAAATAGATGCTCCATCCCGACACCAGGGCGAACGTCCATACGGCCAGTATGTTTATCAATAGCGACCCATACGGCCGTTTGACGTTCAGTGCGCCAACGGGGCGCCCCGAGTCAAACAGTCGAACCGAATAGGAAATGTACGGGAATGGGGCCTTATACTCTGTAGCTACGACACTTTTAGCGTCCCTGTTTACTATTTCCCGCTCCTCCGGCTCTCCGGAAACCGACGGAATTGAAGTGATCTCATTGAGGCGCAACGTTTCGAACTCCCATAAATCGGGCCGACTCTGGATGATAGATTCGATATTACGGGCAAAATAGATTGATTCGGTTTTAAGAGCCGTCCTGAACTCATGATAGACCGAGAATGAATAGAAGGCGGGAAACAGCAACGACACCGCCAGGACCAGCAACAATCCAATGGACTTGATCACCTTGATGGAAGCGTATGTAGGAATTGTACTGGATGACATCGGATAACCTCTGGACCTGGAAATGCTATTTTCAACCGCTTAGAGCGCTCTTTTCAGCGGTACGTGGCCGCAATCCCTAAGCACTTTTTGACCCTCCCTCGAAAACACAAAATCGATAAAGCGCCTGACAGCGGGATTGCTTTTCCTGTAAACCAGATGCATGGTCATAAAGTAGGGATATTTGCCCGACTCCAGATTGGCTACATCGGGGACAACACCATCGAGCGAAAGGATCTTTACATTCCTCCCCTCCGACAGGATCAACGAGAGACTGGTGACTCCGAAGGCACCTGTGGTTTTTTCTATCTGGTCCGCAGCATCCTGATCGGTGACACCGGTAAACAACCCGGGAATCCGATACGATTTGCGGG
>JACRCG010000235.1 GCA_016219145.1 Deltaproteobacteria bacterium
ATCGTTCGGTAATCATCCGCGATCAGTCAGTCCAGACCGACGAGACCGTCCGGGAGAAGGCCGACAAGGGCAATGCCAGCCACGTCGGAGCCCCCATGCCGGGCAAGGTGCTGAAGATCAACGTCAAGGCCGGCGACGAGATCAAGGCCGGCGACGTGCTGATAGTGACCGAGGCCATGAAGATGGAGACCAACATCAAGGCCAAGAGCGATGGGAAAGTGGCTGAGGTCAGGTTTAAAGAGGGCGAGAAGGTAGATAAGGAAGATCTGGTTATAGTTTTGGCCTAGCAGCTGCAACACATCTCTACTTGACTACACATCTAAAAAGACCTCCAGGGCCCTAAAACCCCGGAGGTCTTTTATTGCTTTTGACTCACCGCCCTGCCTGACGTATAATCACCCGCCTGAAAACGCCGCATCATCGGCCCATTTTACAGATTCCACCTTCCAGAGGAACCAGATGCAGTTCTATATCGACCAGTATTTTCCGGATGACATAAACGCCGTCGGCGACGCCGGAATGGCCGGATTTGATGAAAAACGGCCGCTCTACTTTTCCGGCAGCAAACGCTTCCTGGCGGATTATCGCGAAGAGATCAAAAAGCTTCATGATACCGGAGCCAGCGGCACGGAGGTCTGCCACCTGCTCAGCGACATGATGGACGAGCTTAACAACAAGCTCTTCCGGACTATCATTTATGATCTGGCGGGCGGCGACGACATGCTGGAGCATATCAGCCTGGTTGCAGTGGGGGGCTATGGCCGGGGCGAGCTTAACCCATACTCCGACATCGACATCATGTTCCTGCACGATGGCTCCATACCTGTGCCCAAGGTAGAAGACATTGCCTTGAAACTGCTCTACCTGTTGTGGGACATGCGCCTGGATGTCGGCTACTCGGTCAGGATGATCGCCGATTGCGTCGAAATGGCAGCGTCCGACGGCACCGTCAAAACTGCGCTGATGGATTCCCGCTTCTGCTCCGGCAGCAGGCAACTTTACGAAAGCCTGGTTAAAGTCATCTTCAGCCAGATCCTGCCCAAATCCAGCGATAAATTCATCAAGGAGAAGATGGCCGATATGAAGAGCCGACGAGAAAAATACGGCTCGACTGTCTATCTGCTGGAGCCGAATCTGAAAGAGGGTGAAGGGGGGTTGCGCGACCTGCAGACCGCCATGTGGGTAGCCCGGATAAAATACAAGTTCGCTGATCCGCACGAGCTGATAATAAAGGGCATAGTTAATGACGAAGAGCTGGAGACTTATACCGCAGCGCTGGACTACCTCTGGCGCATCCGCAACGAGCTGCATTACTACAGCGGCCGCAAGAACGACCAGCTGACCTTCGATGCCCAGGTCCACCTGGCCGTTTTCATGGGCTACCACGACCGCAAACGTGTGCTGGCGGTTGAGGATTTCATGCGTGATTACTACCGGCACGCCAACAAGGTCGAACATTTTGCTTCCAGCCTGGTCTCGCGCTGCATCTGGCGCGACGAGGGCGCGCTGAAAATCCTGGGCTATTTTGTGCGGCGGCCGGTTGGCGACGGCTGTTTTGTTCTCAAGGGCGAGCTGGTCATACCTGATGAAAGTGTTGTGACGGCAAACCCGTCCGTTCTGATGCGGATTTTCGAACTGGCCCAGAAACATTCCGTCCAGCTGAACGTGCGTGTCAAGGGGTTGATCAGAAAAAGCCTTAATCTGGTAAATGACAAATTTCGCTGCAGCCCTGAGGTGAATGACTCTTTCATGAATATCCTGCGGGCGCCCAAAGATGTTACTGAGACTCTGCGTCTGATGCACCACCTGGAATTTCTGAACTGCTTTATTCCCGAGCTGGAACATATCTACTGCAAGGTACAGCACGACCTGTATCACATCTACACCGTCGACATCCATACACTGTTTGCCGTAGAAGAGACGGAGCGGATGCTGACCGGCGAGTCGAGGGAAATATTGCCCCTGCCATGTATGGTTGCCGGTCAGATCGGCAAGAAGGAGCTGCTGATACTGGCGGTGCTTTTTCACGATATCGGCAAAGGCGAAGGCGGTGGCCACGCCGAGAAGGGCGCCGCCATGATTCCGGCTATCGCCAAACGGATCGGACTGTCTGCCGAAGACAGCCAGCGGCTTGAGTTTCTGGTGCGCCAACACCTCCAGTTCGCACATATATCCCAGCGCCGTGATTTGAATGACGAAAAGATGATCGCCCAGTTTGCCCGCCAGATGGAGAGCAGTGAAAACCTGAAGATGCTTTATCTTCTGACCGTCGCAGACGTCCGGGCGGTCGGATCGGATGTCTGGAGCAGCTGGAAAGCAGCCCTGTTCCAGGAGCTGTTTGAAAAAGCCTTCAACGTGCTGGAACGGGGCGAGTTCCAGCTTGAGGCCAGCAGTGAGAGGGTCAGGGCGGTTGTGGCCAAGGTATCGGCGCTGCTTGAGGACGAACTCTCATCATTTGAGGTTCAGCACGAACTTAATTCCATGCCGGTCCGGCTGCTGCTTTCAAATCCGCCGGCACTGATCGCCGAGCAAACCCGCCTGTTGCTGGGACTTCAGCATTCAGGCATCCTGATGCGAATTACTCACCAGATCGAGAGCGGTTACTCCGACTTCACCATCTGCACCCATGACATGCCGGGGCTGTTTTCACGCATAACCGGCGTGATGGCCGCCAACGGAGTCAACATTCTGGGAGCCCAGATCAATACCAGCAAGAACGGCAAAGTACTGGACATTCTACAGGTGAATTCGCCGCAGGGATTCCCGATTACTGACGACCAGCGCTGGCAGAAGGTACAGGAAGATATGCGCCTTGTGCTTCAAGGCGAAGCCAGGGTAGCCGAACTTGTAGAAAAACGCCACCGCCCTTCCGTGCTGACCGCCAGGCCGGCGCCGCGCTTTGCGACCAGGGTGGATATAGACAACGAGGTATCGGAAGATTACACAGTTGTGGACATTCTGACTCATGACAAGATCGGGCTGCTGTACCTGATCACCAGTACGCTGACGGAGTTGGGACTCTACATCGGAGTCTCCAAGATTTCCACCAAGGTCGATCAGGTTGCCGACGTGTTCTATGTCAGAGACATCTTCGGTCACAAGATCCACGCCGAGGACAAGCTGGCAGAGATCAGAAGCAGGCTGATAACTGCAATTGACGAGTGGGTGTAAAAGAAGCAGCTGATAGCTGAGCCTCTTGCAAAAGACTTGAAAGCTCACTCCCCCTCCCTTGACGGGAGGGGGTTGGGGGGTGGGTGAAGGTGCAACTTGCTGATATCATGGCAACCTCCCCCCCCCCCAAACACAC
>JACRCG010000238.1 GCA_016219145.1 Deltaproteobacteria bacterium
GCTATCAGCTCCCTGAAATTATCGGCGCTGTAGTGCCGTCCCATCCGCTCCAGCACCGTGTCGCTGCCGCTCTGCAACGGCAGATGCAGGTGCGGGCAGATGCTCTTTGACCCGGCCATCAGAGCCAGCAGATCGTCATCCACTTCGTTCGGTTCGATTGAACCGATTCTGAGGCGCGGGATCAGGTTGCCAGCTACTATTTGCTTTATCAGACCTGTCAGACTGGTCTGGCTTGTCAGATCAAGACCATATGCCCCCAGATGGATGCCGGTCAGCACGATCTCCTGATAGCCGTTGGCGGCCAGGTTGCGCACCCCTTCCAGCACGTCGTCCGGCAGAACGCTGCGGCTGCGCCCTCTCGCATAGGGGACGATGCAGTAAGAACAGAACGAGTTGCAGCCGTTCTGGATTTGCAGGAAAGCGCGGGTATGTTCGGCAAAACTGGTCAGTTCCATCGGAGCGGCCTGCCGGTCGGCGGAGATGTCCGAGACCTGGTTGTCCGTTGTTTCCAGCAGTGCGGCAATATCCTGCTTTTCCAGATTGCCCAGCACACAGTCCAGCTCCGGCATTTTTTCCAGTTCACCCGGCGCTACCTGGGCGTAGCAGCCGGTTGCAACAATCCGTGCCGCCGGGTTAACCCTGCGGGCCCGGCGGATCAGGCGGCGTGTCTCGGAGTCGGTGCGGGCTGTTACGGTGCAGGAATTGATGATATAGATGTCGGCCGACTCACCAAAAGGAACTATCCGGTAACCGGATTTTTCGAGCTGCTGGGTCATGGCGGCTGATTCGAATTGATTGGTCTTGCAGCCAAGTGTTGTGACGGCGACCCGTTTCATGTGCATTTCATTTCCTTCTCAAGTTTATATAGTGTCCGGCCGACGTAGAACACCACAATCAGAGCGGCCGACCATGTCACCAGCAGGATGCCCCACCAGATGCCGATCAGCCCGAAACCCATCACAACCGCCAGCAGTTGGAACACCAGCACCGGCCCGGCAATCTGGCGATAAAGGCCGATGATCAGGCCGAATCCGGGCAGTTTGATGCCCTGCATGGCCGAAACTGAGACATACAGCAGCAGATAGGCCGGAAAAACAAATGCCTCTATGTTCAAAAAGCTGATGCCGATTGCTGCCACTCTGCTGTCGGCGGTAAAAAAACCGATCAGTTCGCGGCTGAATATCAGGGAGGCCAGTGTCCCGGTCAGGGCTATGATCACTCCCCAGAACAGGGAAACCCGCAATGTCTCTCGAATGCGGTCAATGCGGCAGGCGCCGTAATTCTGGGCTGTCAGCGCCAGCGTGGAGATATTCAAACCCATAACCGGCAGAAGCACAATCTGCTCGATGCGGGTTCCGATGCCGTAAGCCGCAACAGCCTGCTCGCCGAAACGGCCTACATACCAGGTGATGATGAAGATGCCGATCGAGATGGTCATCATGTTCATGGCCGACGGAAAGCCCTGCCGGAACAGCTCACTGTAATAGGGCCAGCGCGGTTTCATCTCCCTGAAGCGGAAGACGGTCATGGCGCCTGATTTTGTCAGCTGGCTGAAGAGGTAGAAACTGCCGGCGCACTGGATGGCAACTGTAGCCAGAGCTATTCCGGGCAGGCCGAGCGGCGGCACGCCTGCGCCGCCGTACATGAACCAAGGGTCCAGCAGCAGGTTCATCACAAATCCGCCGATCAGGAAGTTGCGAAAGGCGGTGGTGTTGCCGTAAGCGTTCAGGATGGCGTTCATCACATAGTTGAGCAGAAAGAAGCTGCTGCCGGCAAAGATGACGTTCATGTAGCTGAGCGCCAGTTGCAGGTATTCACCGCTGGCACCCATGATTCTGAAGATCCAGGGAGCAGCCAGCAGACCTGCCAGAGTCAGCAGCAGCGCGTGTACAACGGCAAAAGAGAGCGTCTGGTGGATATAGGTCTGCGCTTCCTCCGTGTCCCCTCGGCCCAAAGCGTTGCCGATCAAGGTCGTCGCCCCGCTGGAAACGCCGCTGCATACCGCCAGGATGATGAAAAACACCGGAAAGGAGAGCGACATAGCCGCCAGGGCGCTGGTGGAGAGTCGCCCGCCGTACCAGGTGTCAACCACGTTGAACATGGTGTTGAAGAAAAAACCGGTCCCGGCCGGGATTGCCAGGCGGCGGATGAGCAGCGGTATCGGTGCGGATGTCAGGTCGGAAGTCATGAAAGCAGGGTAACGGCTACCGGAGTGCGGGTCAAGGAAAACAAAGCGGCACATCAATGGTATCAGATACATTGTTGCAATCCACAACAATGGCGATACACTTTGTCGGCATATGTGGCTTTCTTCTGCCAACACTACGGTCATAATAATTTCTTATTCATCCTATAAAAAGCAGTTCTCACAGAGGCACAGAGCTCACAGAGTTATAACTATCAGTATTAACAGAACAATTCAATTGAAAAGGTTCTGAATTCAGATCACCTTTTGGGTGAAACCCTTTCTGCCTGTAAATACAGTTTTTCTCTGTGTCTCTGTGAACTCTGTGAGAGTAACTGACGTTTTTAGGTTCATTCGTTCAAGTCGGCGTTACAGATATCCCCGTTTGCCGGAAATTGCATTCGGGGCGTTATCCCAAAAGGGAACATCATGGAATTGAGCAGAAAGGCCGCCATCACAATTGCCGCTGTTGGAATCGGGCTTGTCCTGTACGTATGCAAACTCTACGGCTATCTGATTTTTCACAGTCTGACCGAGTTGTTCAGCATCGTTATTGCGGCAGGCATTTTTATTGTCGCCTGGAACACGAGAACATATCGGCCAAATCCATATATTCTTTTCATCGGGATTGCATTTCTGTTCATCGCTTCCATAGACCTCCTGCACACGCTTGCGTATAAGGGGATGGGGGTGTTCCCGGGGGGCGATGCCAACGTCCCCACGCAGCTCTGGATTGCCGGAAGATATCTTCAGGGAGTGTCTTTACTGGTTGCTCCGTATTTTATCGGCAGGAATCTAAAGGTTGTTCCGGTCTGCATCGTTTATGCTGTCGTTTCGTTGACGCTTGTGCTGACAGTCTTTTGCGGACTTTTTCCTGATGCCTTTGTTGATGGAAAAGGGCTCACTCTGTTCAAGGTGTCCAGCGAATTTGTTATTTCGCTGATACTGGTGCTGGCAATTTTGTATCTCCGGAAGAAAAAAGATTATTTTGAGGCGCCGGTTGTTAAGTTGCTGATGTGGTCGATGATTGCAACCATAGCTTCAGAGATGGCCTTTACTCTCTACACTGATGTTTATGGATTTTTTAACCTGCTCGGCCACTATTTCAAAGTGATTTCATATTATCTGATTTATGTCGCATTGATAAAAACGAACCTCAAGCGACCGTATGAAACTATGCGTGCTGAAATCGAAGAGCGCAAGCGCACGGAAGAAAAACTGAAAGCTTCTGAAAGTCAGTTCCGTGAATTGCTTGAAAATATGCAACTTATCGCCGTGCTTCTTGATGTGAACGGCAAGGTGACGTTCAGTAATAAATATTTACAAAAACTCTCGGGTTATTCGCAGGAGAAGTTGAACGATTCCGACTGGTTTGACCTGATGATCCGCGATGCTCTCCCTGAGGTCAAGGAAGTGTTTTTAAATGCATTGAAATATGGTGAAATTCCGCCGCATTTTGAGAATCCAATCTTCACTGCGGATGGAAGTCTCCGGCATGTGTATTGGAATAACACCATTCTTCGTGATGCAACCGGTCTGGTTATCGGGACGGCCAGCATAGGTGAGGATATTACCGAGCGCAAACGGTTCGAGGAGGAACTCAAAAAGTATCGTGGTCACCTTGAAGAGCTTGTGGAGGAGCGCACATGCGAGCTGGCCGCCGCCAATGAGCGACTCAAAGAGGTCGATCGCCTCAAATCCATGTTCATCGCCAGCATGTCTCACGAGCTGCGCACGCCGCTCAACTCTGTGATCGGCTTTTCCAGCATCTTGCTCAATGAGTGGGCCGGCACACTGAATGACGAACAGAAAAAGAATCTGACCTCCATCCTCCGCTCCGGCAAGCATCTGCTTTCCTTGATTAACGATGTGATCGATGTTTCAAAAATCGAAGCCGGGATGATCGAGATCGGCAGTGACGAGTTTGATCTAGCCGAACTGCTGGCGGAGCTGGAACAGACCTTTGCCAGGCAGGCGCTGGGACAGCAGCTTTCCCTGACTGTTCAGGAGCTTCATCTGATGATGCACACTGACAGGCGCAGACTGTTGCAGTGTATGTTTAACCTGGTCAGCAACGCCATCAAGTTTACCGAACAGGGCGGGGTTACGGTTACTGTCCGGCACAATGAAACCGGGGGAACAGTAACAATCATTGTGACTGACACCGGCATAGGCATTGCGGAGGCAGATCAACCAAGATTATTCAAGGCGTTCAGCCGAATTCAGTCCCGGTTGACCGCCAAGGTTCAGGGAACCGGTCTGGGGCTGTATCTGACGAAAAAGATCGTTGTGGAAATTCTGCGAGGGGAGATAGTGGTGATGAGCGAAGCTGGGAGAGGCAGCAGTTTTAGTATGACGATACCGGTCAGGGTGGATGCTGTGTAGGGGCGATCCCGATGGGTCGCCCTGTTGCAATTGCCGATCAGAGGCTTTGTACGATAAATCAAAATGCAGGGCGGCCCACCGGGTCGCCCCTACGAAATCGGATATGCGAAAAAGTAGATCAACTGAGGTGATATTCATGAAAACAGTTCTGGTAGTAGAAGACAATAAAGACAACCTGGAGATCATCACCTATTCCTTGCAACGGGCCGGTTATCAGGTCATTGCCGCCGAATCCGGTGAAGATGGGGTAGAACAGGCCATTGTCAGACGTCCTTTCCTGATCATCATGGATATCAACCTGCCCGGGATTGACGGTATCGAGGCGATTAAGCGCATCCGCGCTTCCGAGGCAGACGGCTCCATTCCGATTGTCGCCATCACCTCCCACGCCATGCGGGGGGATCGTGAGAAGATCATGGCGGCCGGCTGCAACGGTTATTTTGAAAAGCCGTTCGATCCGATCACCATCGTTGATCAGATCCACAAGATCATAGGAGTTCAGCCATGAAAATCCTGATTGTTGATGACAACGCCGATGACCGCTCAATTCTGCATTATTACCTGAAGCAGATGGACGGAGAGATTCTGGAAGCGTCAGACGGGGCTGAAGGACTTGAAATTGCGCGCTCCAAGCGGCCGGATCTGATCATATCCGACGCGTTGATGCCCAATATGGACGGCTTCGAGTTTCTCCGGGAAATCAACCGCTCCCCTTTGTTGTGTAATATCCCCTTCATCTTTTATTCAGCCGTCTACACCGGTTGCAGGGATGAAGAACTGGCCATGTCGCTGGGCGCCGACGCCTTCCTGGTAAAACCGCTGGAGGCCAAAGATTTCCTGTTTCAGCTTGAAGGCGTAATGGCGAATCTTGAAAAGAGCAATAAAAAACCGGTTTGTGAACTGCTGGATGAAGATGAACGCTATCTGAGAGAATACAGCAGAATGGTGGCTGCCCGGCTGGAAGAAAAGGTGCGGGAACTGTCTGCCGCCAACAGCAAGCTTGCCATTAGTGAAGCCCGCTACCGCAATCTTTTCAGCAGCATGCGTGACGTAGTCATCGTAGCAGACCACTCACGAACCATTACCGATGTCAATCAACCGTCCCTGCGGGAACTGTTCGGCTATGAAACCGAAGAAGTGCTGGGCAGGTCTACTGAATTTCTCTACGGTTCACGGAAGGCGTTTGAGCTGGTCGGGAAGGCGGTATTTGATCAGAAAGAGGCCAGCAAAGGATCACTGCTGGAACTCGAGTTTCGCAAGAAAAATGGGGAGTTGTTCAGCTGTGAGCTGTTTGCGCTGAAGCTGATTGACGATAACGGCAAACCGATCGGAAATCTTGCCGTTATACGGGATATCACCGAGCGCAAGCGGGCCATGGAAGACAAACTGGCGCTTGAACAGCAACTCCACCAGGCCCAGAAGCTGGAGAGCCTGGGGGTACTGGCAGGCGGCATCGCCCATGACTTCAACAACATCCTGGCGGTCATTATCTGCTATTGCTCTCTGGCACAGCAAAAACCTGGAGCGGCTGAGGAGCTTATCCCAGAAATTGAAAAAGCGGCTGAACGAGCCGCCGAACTCTGTCGCCAGATGCTGGCCTATGCCGGGAAATCCCATATAAGCAGGGCTGAAGTCAAGATGACTGCGCTTTTGAATGATATGCTCAATATGCTGAAAGCGACCATCGGACAAAATGTGACAATCAAGTCCGAATTCATATCCGATACTCCCCCGGTTATGGGCGATGCCAGCCAGATCCGGCAGATCGTCATGAATCTGGTTATCAACGCCGCAGAATCCATCGCAGAATCGCAGGGGGAAATTCGTGTAACGCTGTCTGATACCGAGATGAGAGAGGGGCAATCCGAGCGGGATTACCTCGGAAAAATCATAGCGTCCGGCCGGTATATCTGCCTCGAAGTCGCTGATAACGGCTGCGGCATGGATGATGAGACACAACGGCGAATCTTCGAACCGTTCTATACCACCAAGTTTTCCGGTCGTGGCCTGGGAATGTCGGCTGTACTCGGCATCATTACCGGTCATAAGGGCGCCTTGCAGCTGATCAGCCGGCCCGGACAGGGTTCGACTTTCAAGGTTTATCTGCCGGTTCAAGACAGCGACTCTGCCGAAAGTGCATCATCGCAGCAAGTCAATCCGGCGCCATGGAAGGGTGGCGGTACAATATTGCTGGTTGAGGATGAACCGCAGCTTATGATGGTTGCCAAAATGCTTATGACTGAACTGGGTTTCTCGGTTTTTGAAGCGGCCAACGGCAAGGAGGCGCTGGAGGTGTATCACAAGAATGCTGAATATATCGATCTGGTTGTGACTGATATCGGCATGCCGGTTATGAATGGTTATGAGCTGCTCAGGGAGCTGAAAAATATCAACCCGGATCTGCCGATAATAGTTTCCAGCGGTTTTGGAGATTCTGATGTCGCGTCACGGCTGAAAAAAGGCGAAATTGCCGGAATTCTCAGCAAACCCTACAGTTTTGATCAGCTGCGGGAAGTGTTGAGAAGTGTGGTGGAGAAGACGGCGGGATAAGAGCTATCGATCTTCTCGCGTATGCCAGAGTCGTAGCACGTAGATGATGGACTCCCTGATTTCATAACGTAATTCGTAGTACCCTACTATGATGCGACGAACCTCACGCGGTTCAAATTCTTCAAGGCGTTCTCCTATGCGTGGTTGCTCTAAAAGGCGATTTGGAGCTGCTGTAAGAGATTGCAATACACTAGCGGCTGCCGACCTGTTTACAGGCGCCAGAAATTCGTATAGTCGCACCAAATCGGACAGTGCTTTGCTGGTCCATTTTAATTCCATCAGTGCGGCACCGGCAAT
Source organism: Deltaproteobacteria bacterium (assembly GCA_016219145.1). Taxonomy (GTDB): domain Bacteria; phylum Desulfobacterota; class Desulfuromonadia; order Geobacterales; family Pseudopelobacteraceae; genus JACRCG01. The sequence continues at coordinate 7,418 of JACRCG010000238.1, forward strand.
GGTGTGTCGGTATCAAGGCTGTTGGCCCATGCTTGTACCGCCTGATGGTCAATAACATATCCGGCATCAACGTCTGCCAATGCTTCCAGCGTCAACCGCCGACGTTCTTCCTCCTGGCTGATCCAGGCGCTCAAGGCCTGTTTCACGATCCAGCCACGTGATCGATCCATGCGAGCGGCTATTTGATCGAGTTTTTCAGCTAGCGGTAGTGGTACGTGTGCGGTAAGTACTTTGGTATTCATAGCAACCCTCCCTTTAACGCAGATCCAATCATAGTGATTTATTTTGATTATACAAGATAAATGGCCATATTGAACGCTTAAATAACCTTGGCAGCCCAGCTTCAATGCGCAATCGCGTTGAACTCCACCCGGCTGCGGCCAGTGCTGTCCTTCTCCGGCGCTTTGTGAATATCGTCATTTTTCTGGAACAGCCTCTCTGCCGGCAGACCACCTTTTTTCACCAGATAGTCCATAACCGAAGTGGCTCGGTCGCGAGCCAGTTTCTGCAGTTCCGGTTCATCAACCACCGTACTGGTAATGATCAGTTTCCGCATTTCATCGTCCGGCAGATCTTTGACGAGGCCGATCACGTTGCGGGGTTTCGGGAATTTTTCCTTCCTGTAAACCGCTTTCAACAGCCGGGAGGTTTCTTCCGGCAATATCTGAATCGAGTCGGCGCTTTCGCCTTCCTTGATCTGGCGGTTTTTTGCCAGTTCAAGGAATTTCTCGTTGCGCAGCTTTGCGTTCAGCAGTTCGCGGCGATACCCTTCGGCATCTCTCTCCCGCTCGACATAGCCCTTTATCTCCATCTTGAGGCCCGGCCGGTCAGTCAGAACCTTTGCCAGCGCGGCCAACTTCTGCTCTTCCGCAGCGCTCAACATGCTGGAACCGACCGCAAATTGAACTGAACTGAAATCCTGGCCGCCGCCGAACATTGATGAAAGCAGGGCAAACGGCGAGGTGGCCGCCTTGACGATCAGATTTTTCACAACCTGCCAGACCACGCCCCAGATGCTGAACTTGGGGTCGTCGGTGCGACCGGTTACCGGCAGATCAAGGTGGATCTCGCCCTTGCGGTCCTTGAGCAGCGCTATCGCCAGCCGGACCGGCAGGCTGGTGGCTTTCTCGCTCTCGACTTTTTTGCCGAAAGTAAACTGGTCGATAAAGATATTGTTCTCGGAATTGAGCTGTTTCTTGTCGATCAGATATTTGAGATCCAGAAACAGCTTGCCCTTTTCAACCGTGTAGCCGAGATAGGTGCCGGAGTAGGGCGTGACAGGAGAGAGGTCGATATCTTTGAACGACACTTTCAGATCGACGAACAGATCCTCCCTGAGCGGATTGATCCGGCCGGTAATCTGGAGCGGTGAATGGTTTTCGAGGTTGCCGCGCAGGTCTACGTCGGCCAGCCTGGTTTCTTCGGACGAAAGCCCGCTGACCCGCCCCCCCAGGTTGAAAAAGGTGCTGTTGAATGTCTGTGGCAGGTGCCGGTCGGTAAAGGAGATCGTGCCTTCCTGGATTGTTACGGCGCCGATTGAAATCGGAGCCCTTGGTTTTTGTTCCGCCGTCTGCGGTGGAGGCACAGGAGCCGCCGCTGCCTTCTTTTCCTGATCTTTGGCCGGATCCGGACTTTCCGCATCCGGCTTGTCCACCAGATTTTGCAGGTTGAGTGTGCCGTCCTTCCTGACCACGATACGTGAGTAGAGATTGCTGAGCGATACCTCACGAATGGCCAGGCTGAAAGGCTCCAGGGTGCCCTGGATTTCGTCCAGCTGCAGGCTTTCCCATTTGAGCAGATCCTCCTCGGCCACCGCATCGATGGTGTGAAATGAACGCACCCCACTGCTCCCCTTGAAACTGCCGGTCGGCTTGCCGTCTTTCAGGGCGATATCGACATTCATGGCAGTGTCTGCCGTGCCGCCGACAACCAGCACGTTGATGTTGTCAGGGAAATAATCCTCAAAGTCGCGGATATGAAGGCGTCCCACCGCCAGCTGTCCCTTGTAGCGGAAGGGGAGGGGAGTCAGCTCACCGCCGGCTTTCAGACTCGTTTCCTTGTTTAATGTTGATGAAAATCTGAGTCCTGCCGGTTTGAATTTCGGCCCATTCAACCCGGTCAACGTCAACTGGCTGTTCTTCAGCGTAAAGTGCGGATTACCGTCACGACTTTTATCGGTAAAGGCGGAGTTTAGGCGATCAATCTGGAAACGCTTCAAAGACCATGAAAGCGGCTTTGACTCTTTTTTTGCCTCAGAAACAACTGCCTTCTTCGGAGTTGCGGCGGGCTCCTTTTTCAGCAGCGACAGCAGCGAGATGCTGCCGTCAGGCTCCCGTGAGAGTGAAATATCACCTTTTGATAAACGCACAGAGGCAGCTTCCGCGCGGTTGTCCTTCTGGTTGAAGGCGACACCGCCGACTTCCAGCAAGGCCAGGTCAAAACCCTCCTTGTCGCCGTAGCGGGCCGATAGTCCTTTCAGTGTGAGCGCGCCGTTGCCGACCTTAAGCCCCTCCTCATTTCCATAGGAAGCTTCAAGCTCAGCAGAAATTGTTCCCTTGATCGGAGCGGTCAGAAATTGCGCCAGGTAGGGCCACCCTCTTTGCAGCCTCAAGTCGCTCAACTCGGCTGATACGGTTGTCGACAGGGGAGTGACGGTGAAGCCGCCGTCTGCGTTCAAGGTGGCTTCATTATCCAGAAGCATCGAAAGTTCGAAATCACCCTTGGTATCTGGGGCGGTCGAGATATTACGGGCCACTATATCGATTTCAGAGATTGTTGCTTTAAATCCGCCAGGCGGCATGGCGTCGCTGATATGCACGGAGGCGTTATTGAGCTTGAACGAGGCAACTGAAATCCGGGGTTTTTCTGACTTGTCCGACTTGTTCGACTTGTCTGGTTTGCCGGAATGAGATTTCTGTGCCTCACTCATCAGCGCAGAGTACATCCAGGCGCCTTTTCTATCCCGGCTGGCAAATACTTCCATCCCATCCAGCAGGATAGAATCCAGAGCGAATTTCTGTGCAAAAATATCCAGACGGGAGGCGTTGACCTGCAATGACGGGATTTTCAGCAGCGGCCGGCCGTCTCTCAAGTTGAGCGAGATGTTGTCAAGGCGTGCCATCCCTTTCATAGTCAGTTCCGGTTTCTTGTCAGACGATACCTTGTAGTTGATCTCCGCATCGACGGTCAACGCTCCTGAGGCCAGATTAACCGGCGGTTTGTGCGGAGCATAAGCTACATAGCGGGGCAGATCGAGCAGTTTCAGATCAATCCTGACGGCGGTCTCCATGGATTTACTGAGCGGCTTGAGCTTGCCGCCGAAGCTGAAAGCGGCTCCGTTGACAATGGCGGATAATTTAGGGTCAGTATATTTTTCAACCAGATAGGGAATGTTGCTGATAAACGGGATCGCGACCTCCAGATTTTTGACGGAATGCTTTCTGCCGCCGTCAACCGCGCGGTCGTCAAAGTCAATCGAGCCGTTGTGAACAGTAATGTTGTTGATCGAAAAGCGGCTTTCACCCTGAGACTCTTTTTTGGGGCGGGCTTGCAGGCGATCGACTATATCGCTGAAACTGAAGCGGTTGGCGGCCAGGCGGGCCAGAGAAACCGCAGGAGAGTCGAGAGTGACTTCGTCAATCACCAACGCCCGCCTGAATATCGAAGCGCTGCTGAGGGAAACACGCAGTTTGTCAACAGCGACAAAAGGAGCCCCGCCGTTTTCCTCCAGGGCAAAGCCGCTGATTGTTACCGACAGGGTAAAGGGATTTATGGCAACCCTGGCAATGCGTGCCGGCCTGCCGGTGGCTTCCTGGATGGCCTTGACCGCCTGGCTGCGAACTATGAAGGGCAGGATGGCGATTGAAAAGAGAATAGCGGCAAATAATACCCCGGCGGCTATCAGGATCGGTTTTTTCGGAATTTGCATGGGAGCCCTCTCTGGATCAGACCTGATGATTTTGGCGTCACATTGTATCTCAAAAAGGAGGAATTCAGAATACTTAATATTTGCTTCTGCCGTTTTTGTTGAAAAATGCGAAAAAAGCAGATAAAAGGGAACACCATTTTATTGTAAGGATGGCGAGATTTATATTCTTATTTTTCGGAGGCAGAGATGAGTCTGGTAAAACTGTATGATACGACCCTGCGGGACGGCACGCAGGCGGAAGATATATCGTTTCAGATGGAGGACAAGATCCGCATCGCCCACAGGCTGGACGAACTGGGGATTCATTACATCGAGGGGGGCTGGCCGGGCAGCAATCCCAAGGATGTGGCTTTTTTCAAGGATATCAAGAAAGAAAAGCTATCCCAGGCCAAGATAGCGGCTTTTGGCTCGACCCGCCGCGCCAAGGTCACACCCGACAAGGACAGCAATATCATCACTCTGGTCAAGGCCGAGCCGGATGTGATCACCATCTTCGGCAAGACCTGGGATTTTCATGTGCGCGAAGCTCTGCGCATATCGCTGGAAGAGAATCTGGAGCTGATCTACGATTCGCTGGAATATCTGAAAAAGCATGCCCCGGAGGTTTTTTACGACGCCGAGCATTTCTTTGACGGCTACAAGGCCGACCCAGCCTACGCCATCAAGACCCTTCAGGCGGCCGAGCAGGCCAAGGCCGACTGCATCATCCTTTGTGACACCAACGGCGGGACGATGCCGTTCGAGATAGCTGAAATAATCAAGGCTGTAAAAAAACAGATCAAGACGCCGCTCGGCATTCATACCCATAATGATGGCGAATGCGCCGTAGCCAACAGCCTGATCGCCGTCGAGCAGGGCATTGTCCAGGTTCAGGGTACTATCAACGGTTTCGGAGAGCGATGCGGCAATGCCAACCTCTGCTCCATCATCCCGGCCTTGAAAGCCAAGATGAAAAAGAAGTGCATCACCGACGAGCAGATGCGCCACCTGCGGGATCTCTCCCGTTTCGTCTACGAATTGGCAAATCTGGCGCCAAACAAACATCAGGCCTATGTCGGCAATTCGGCCTTTGCTCATAAAGGGGGAGTGCATGTCAGCGCAATTCAACGCCATCCCGAGACCTACGAGCACATGCGTCCGGAGCTGGTCGGTAACTGCACCAGAGTTCTGATCTCAGACCTGTCCGGACGTTCCAACATCCTGGCCAAAGCCGAGGAATTCAACATCAATCTGGACAGCAAAGATCCGGTTACGCTGGAGATTCTCGACAATATCAAGGAGATGGAAAACCGTGGCTACCAGTTTGAGGGGGCCGAGGCATCCTTTGAGCTGCTGATGAAAAAAGCGCTCGGGACGCACAAAAAATTCTTTTCCGTTCTTGGTTTCCGTGTGCTTGACGAGAAGCGGGGTGAGGACGAAAAGCCGATGGCAGAGGCTACAATCAGGGTAAAAGTCGGCGGAAAAGTGGAGCACACAGCCGCCGAAGGTAATGGACCCGTCAACGCGCTGGACAATGCCATACGCAAGGCGCTGGAAAAGTTTTATCCCAAGCTGAAGGAGCTTAAGCTGCTGGATTACAAGGTGCGGGTCCTGCCGGCCGGGCAGGGGACCGCCTCGTCCACACGGGTACTGATCGAGTCAGGCGACAAACAGAGCCGCTGGGGCACGGTAGGGGTGTCGGACAACATTATTGACGCCTCCTATCAGGCGCTGATTGACAGCATCGACTACAAGCTGCACAAGTCGGAGGAGTAGCAGGTCGCCGCAGGGGCTGTCTTCATGCAGCGAGTCATCATTATTATTCTTGCTGTCCTGGTTGTACTGCCGGTTTTTCTGAAAGGCCGCTCGAACGGAGTTCACCCCGTTCCGGCGGCCTTTTCAGCATTATCGTCAGCAAGAGTCCAGGTTCGTATCGGCGGTGATGTCCGTCATGCCGGCATTTACAATGTCAGCGCCAATTCATTGGCGCCAAGCGTCATGATTTTGGCGGTGCCTGATAACAAGATCTCGCGGTTGCTGCCAACCGGGGCAACAGGGCTTCCTGTTGTGAACGGCGCTGATATCCATCTCAAAATTGAGCGGGACGGCACCGGCATAATAACAGTCGGATCCATACCAGCGGGTGAACGGATGGTTCTGGGGATACCTCTTGATATCAACAGTATGAGTGAAGCTGATTTTGATCGACTGCCAGGCGTTGGCGCAGTTATGGCAAGACGAATCATTGAATATCGTCAAAATAATGGCGGAAAAATGAAGGTAGAGGATCTGCTGGCTGTTGGCGGTATTAGTGAAAATAAGTATGTCAGGATATGCAAGTACTTCTAACATACTGTATTGGCAAAGTATTATTTTTGATACATTTTTATTTAGGGCCTGTTTATTTTGTTGGCATGAATGATGTAGTCCGTCTCCCTGTCATTTTTATTCTACGGTTCAGGGGGGGGATTTATGCATTGTCCGCGCTGCAAGGGCAGGATGTTTGCCGAGAAGTTCTATGATTTTGTGCGTTCGTTCGACGCGTGGAAATGCACCTGCTGCGGAGAGTTGCTGGATTCCACCATTCTCGCAAACCGGGCCAAAAACAATAATCTCCAACTCGGTTAACAGATCAGACAAACACTACAGCACAGTATGAGGGAACCTGGCAACGGGTTCCCTTTTTGTTTGACACAATTATCTCTGAAGAGGTAATGAACTACTCTCGAATTATGCCCAAGAAATCAAGGAGTAGTAAGATGTCAAGAAACGACGGCCGCAGCAGCACCGATTTGCGCCCAATTACAATTACACGAAATTTTACCAGGCATGCCGAAGGTTCGGTGCTGATAGAGTTTGGTGACACCAGAGTCATCTGCACCGCATCTGTTGAAGAGTCGGTCCCTCCGTTTTTGAGAGGCAAGGGGAGCGGGTGGGTCACGGCCGAGTATGCCATGCTGCCCAGAGCCACACATACCCGCTCGTCCCGCGAAGCTGCCAAAGGTAAGCAGAGTGGACGGACGCTTGAGATTCAGCGTCTGATCGGACGCTCTCTGCGCGCTGTGACCGATATGACAAAACTTGGCGAGCGCTCGATCACGATTGATTGCGACGTGATTCAGGCCGACGGCGGAACGCGCACCGCCTCCATTACCGGGGCCTATGTCGCTCTTGTTGATGCTTTGACCCTGTTGAAGTCCAGAGGAGTTATTTCAGAGATCCCGCTCAAAGAGGCTGTTGCAGCCGTAAGCGTTGGAATCGTGAACGGAGAGGTCCTGCTTGATCTTGACTACCTTGAAGATTCGGCGGCCGAGGTGGACATGAACTTTGTCATGACCTCCAGTGACCGTTTTGTGGAAGTGCAGGGAACTGCCGAAGCAGAGCCGTTTACAGCTGCCCAGATGGATGCCATGCGAGAGCTTGCCTTGAAAGGAATCAGAAGGCTGTTCGAAATCCAGCGGGAGGCGCTTGCAAGATGAAAAAGCTGGTGGTTGCAACCCGCAACCGAGGCAAGATCAGGGAGATCCAGGCGCTGCTGGATGGACTGATTGAAGAGGTCATCTGTTCAGCGGACGTTGACGGATTCTCCGATACTGTTGAGGATGGTGGATCTTTTGAGGAAAATGCCCTCAAAAAAGCGCGTGAAGCGGCTCTTTTTACCGGCCTGCCGGCTCTGGCCGATGATTCCGGGCTGGTGGTTGAAGCATTGAATGGCCGTCCCGGAGTATATTCGGCGCGCTTTGCAGGCGAGGGCGCAGGAGACGAAGCCAACAACGCCCGGCTCATCGAAGAGCTGGAAAAGATCGGGCCGGACAGGCGCCAGGCGGCCTTCGTCTGCGTGCTGGCTTTTGTGACGCCGGACGGGGTTGAGCGCACCTTCACCGGCAGGGTAGGGGGGCGGATTCTCGATCTGCCACAGGGCAGTGGAGGTTTCGGATACGACCCGCTTTTTCTGGTAGAGGGTTTTGGTCGTACCATGGCGGAGCTGGCGCTGGAGGAGAAGAATAATATCAGTCACCGGGGTCAGGCTTTCCGGCAGTTTCGTGATTATTTGAGAGTTAATATTTTTGAGCAAACTTAAACAACGACAATAGAACGCGGATGACGCGGATTGGGCGGATTCACGCGGATCTCAAACACCGCTTTTTTTATTCCGTGAAAATCCGTTCAAATCAGATTTGATCCGCGTTCCATTGCCTTTGATTTTACCAGTTTGGTTCCGGCTTGTCCGGGCAAGGATAAAGGAAAAATACTTTGAAAGATCCCAGAATCACGCATGCCAAGAAGCCGGCAAAGCCTCGCCAGGCTACAGCCGGACCTGAAATTCAAGTCCCTCAAAAGAAACCGTTCATCCGCCTTGTTCGCAATACGGTTCTGGAGTTGAGGATAACCACCCTGGATGAGGACGGGTACGGCACTGCCCGCAGTGAAGATGGCATGACGCTGAGAGTCAGCGGCACACTGCCGGGCGATGTCGTCTCTGCCGCTGTTGACCATGTCGCCGGCGGCACGGCATTTTGCCATGTACGAAAACTTTTGCAGCCATCGCCTCTTCGCAGCAAGAATCCACCCTGCGACGAGAGTGCAGATTGCTGCGGCTGCCCTTTGATCGCCATGAAGTACACCGAACAGAAAGTCTGGAAACGAGGTATGGTTTCGGCCGAACTGGCAAAGTTCCCGGAACTGGCGGGCATCACTGTACACCAGCTCATCTCCCCGGACAGCCTGATTCATTATCGCACCACCGCCAAGCTGACCGTGGCCGGGAAGTTTACCGAACCTTTTATCGGCATCTATCGCCGCGCCAGCCATGATGTCTATGATCTGGAGCAGTGTCCGCTGCACCATCCTCTTATCAACAGAGTGCTGGACGCTGTCAGGAAAGGTATAAAAAAAGGAAAAGTCCAGGTTTATAATCCGCAAAGCAGAATGGGACTTCTCCGATATCTGGTAGTACGGGTATCAGCCTTTGAAAAAAAGGCGATGGTGATTTTTGTCACCTCCAAACGATCATACAACGAGATCCACCATCTGGGACGTTTCGTACAGGAGCAGGTGCCGGAAATTGAAGTACTTGTCCAGAATGTCAACAGTTCGGAAGGAAATGTCATTCTGGGTCAGAAAGACTTTTTTCTGACGCCAAAACAGCATCTGACTGAAAAAGTCGGGGAGCTGTCCTTCAGAATATCACCACGCTCCTTTTTTCAGGTCAACAACAGTGGCGCCAATCTGATTTACAACCAGGTCAGAGAATGGGCCGGCCTGAGTGGCGTCGAAACCGTTCTGGATCTGTATTGCGGCATTGGCGGAATTGCGCTCTTTCTGGCAAGTCAGGCCCGCGAGGTAATCGGAGTTGAGGTGGTTGAAGAGGCGGTGGCGGATGCAACCCTGAATGCGAAGATCAACAGAATCAGCAATTGCCGCTTCGAGGCTGGCGACTCCGCCGAGTTATTGGAAGAGATGGCCGAGGATGGCCAGAAAGTGGATGTTGTGGTGCTTAATCCGCCGCGCAAGGGGTGTGAAGCACGGGTGCTTGAAAAGGTTGCGGCACTTTCAGCGCGTGCGATCATCTATGTATCCTGTTCACCAGCCAGCCTGGCGCGCGATCTGGTAGTGCTGAAAAATCTGGGATATGTCTGCCGCGAGATTCAGCCGGTTGATATGTTCCCGCAGACTGTGCATGTAGAAAATGTTGCCAGATTGGAAAAAGTCAAAGCACACTAAATTCTTGACAAATCAGTCGCATTAACTATACTGGCTTGCTTTAATTTGTTGTATCTACAGGCGGGCGCCGAGCGTGAAAGTATCTGTTGACCACATTCTGGACAAGCCGTTATTGCTGAACTTTGAAGAGCATGTGCAAGCATTTCAGATGCTTGCGGAAATGCAGAGAGATCAGTACTGTCGTTTTACCGGTCCGATTCGGGGGGAGTTGTCCATTGAGCGCGAATTCGATCATATACGGCTGAATGGCAGGGTTACAGCTCCAATCGAGTTATCCTGCTCAAGATGCCTGCTTGATTACGATGCCCTGATCGACAGCAATTTTACGATATTCTTTCGTAAGGACGTCAGCAGTCATGATGATGAGGATGAAGTCGAACTGGGAGAAAAAGATCTCATATCTTCATCCTATAGCGGTGACGAAATTGAATTGACCCGCGAGATAGAAGAGCAGGTGGCAATGGAGATCCCGCTTAAGCCGCTTTGCAGCCATGCCTGCAAGGGGTTATGCCAGGTATGCGGGACAGATTTGAACAAGTCTCAATGTTCATGCAGCAACGAAAATGTCAGCCTTAAATTCAGTGCGCTGAAGGATTTCAAGGTATCAATATAACATAAAGGTGACGCTGACCGGCGCAACACCAGAAAAAGGAGAATTATCATGGCAGTACCCAAGAAAAAAACATCCAAATCACGTAAAAACATGCGGAGAGCACACGACTTTCTGACAACCCCGACCCTGTCCGTCTGCCCACAGTGTAAAGCCCCCAAACTGCCGCATCGCGCCTGTCCGACCTGCGGAACCTACAAGGGTAAAGAGGTCATCGACCTTTCAAAAGCTCAGTAAAAGCCACTCTGTGTCAGAACCGCTACAGATGAGAGTCGCTGTTGATGCCATGGGTGGTGACAATGCCCCTGTGATTGAAGTGGAAGGCGCTGTTGCCGCGTGCCGGGATTTTGGTCTTCCGGTTACTCTGGTTGGTGATCGGGAAAGGCTCGAAGCCGAGTTGGCGAAGCATGCCGTCAGCGGCCTTGACATCGATATTTTCCACGCCAGTGAAGTAATCGGGATGCACGATTCCGCTTCTGATGCTGTTCGCAAGAAGAAAAACTCTTCCGTGCGTCTGGCCTTTGAACTTGTTCGTGACGGCAAGGCATGCGCCGCTGTCAGCGCCGGTAATTCCGGTGCGACAATGGCTGTCGGAATGTTTGTTCTCAAGCGGATCACCGGAATCGACCGTCCGGCCATTGCGACTATTTTCCCCACTCTAAAAGGCAGAACACTGGTGCTTGATGTTGGTGGTAATGTAGACTGCAAGCCTGTTCATCTGGCGCAGTTTGCGATTATGGGCGAGGTTTATGCCCGTTATGTGATGGGCATCGCCAACCCTACAGTAGGACTGCTTTCAAATGGCGAGGAGGATTCCAAAGGTAACGAACTTACCAGGGATACTCATGCTATTCTGAAAAAAACCTCTCTCAACTATGCCGGTTATGTAGAAGGCCGGGATATCTTCAAGGGCTCGGTAGAGGTGGTCGTTTGTGACGGTTTTGTCGGCAATGTTGTTCTCAAACTCTCCGAGGGACTTGCTGATGCCGCCGGCAGAATGCTCAAAGCCGAGATCGTCAAGAGCTGGATATCCAAGATTGGTTACCTTTTTGTCAGAGGGGCTTTTAACCGCTTCAGAAAGATTGTGGATTACTCCGAGTATGGCGGTGCTCCGCTCCTCGGAATCAACGGAGTTGGGATGATCTGCCATGGCGGCTCCAGCTCCAAGGCGATTAAAAACGCCATCCGCTTTGCCCATGAGTACGCCGGAAGCGGTGTTACCGAACATGTTGTAGAAAAACTTTCAGAAAACTACGCTGTTTCTGTTCAACGGGACGCTCTTAAAATTTCTTCAACAGATTGATTGCCAGCTAATGGAGATTCCAGGGTGAATGCTACAATAACCGGGACAGGCTCTGCACTTCCGGCAAAAATCCTGACAAATGCCGATCTCGAATTGATGGTGGATACCAGTGACGAATGGATCACTTCCAGAACCGGTATCAAGGAGAGACGTATCGCCGCTGCTGGTGAATATACCTCTACCTTTGCTGCTGAAGCGGCGCGCCGGGCAATTTCAATGGCTGGCATCTCTCCCGAAGAGCTTGATCTCATCATAGTTGGCACTGTCACCCCTGATTTTCCGTTTCCTTCCACAGCCTGCATTATCCAGAATGAACTGGGCGCTTGCAATGCGGTTGCCTTCGATGTATCGGCCGCCTGTTCCGGTTTCATCTACGGTCTTTCGATCGCCGACAGCTTCATTCGTTCCGGCAGGATCAAAAAAGCGCTTGTGATCGGGGCCGAGGTTCTGTCGCGCGTTGTGGACTGGAGTGACAGAAACACCTGCATTCTTTTTGGCGACGGTGCGGGGGCCGCGATTGTCGAGGCGGCAGAAGATCTGAAAGGCATTCTTTCCACCCATATTTTCAGTAACGGTTCCTGCTGGAATCTGCTTTACCAGCCGGGGAGCGGCAGTCGTAATCCCGCCACCGACAGATCAGTTGATCCCGCTCTCTTTTTCATCAACATGGAGGGTAACGAGGTTTTCAAGCACGCGGTTCGTGCAATGGAAGAAGCCGCTCTGGCTGCTCTGGAGGCCAATGGCATGACAGCTTCCGAGCTTTCCCTGTTCATTCCGCACCAGGCAAATATCCGCATTGTAAACGCTACAGCAAAGCGTCTCGCTCTCCCCGCTGAAAAAGTATTCATCAATCTGCATAACTATGGCAACACATCCGCTGCATCGATTCCTATAGCGCTTGACGAAGCCAATCGTCAGGGATGGCTCAAGCGGGGCGATTCAATTCTTCTGGATGCTTTCGGGGGAGGCTTTACCTATGGTTCTGCTCTACTTAGATGGCAACTTGATCCATTAAACAGCTAAAGCGATGCTAAAAGAAAGGTGCTTAAATGACTAAAACTGCTCTGATATTTCCAGGACAGGGGTCTCAGTATTCCGGCATGGGCAAGGAACTGGCCGAGAATTTTAAAATTGCCAGGCAGATATTTGAAGAGGCTGATGATGCCCTGGGTTTCAAGCTTTCAGCGATCTGTTTTTCCGGCAGCGAAGAAGAACTGAAGCTGACTGCGAATACCCAACCTGCAATATTGACCGCCAGTATCGCCGTATTGCGAGTTCTTGAGCAGGAAAGCGGTCTGAAGGGGGAGTATCTCGCAGGTCACTCGCTTGGTGAATACTCGGCCCTGGTCTGCTCCGGTGCGCTTGGTTTTGCTGATGCTGTCAGAACTGTGCGTGCCAGGGGCAGTTTCATGCAGGAAGCGGTTCCGGTCGGAACCGGCAGTATGGCGGCCATGCTGAGTATCGAAAAAAACGTGCTGGAAGAGATCTGTAGGGATGCTGCTCAAGGTGATGTTGTTGCACCGGCCAATTTCAATTCTCCCGGACAGATCGTAATTGCCGGGAGTGTCACAGCTGTTGCGCGGGCCATCGAAATTGCCAGGGAGCGTGGCTTCAGAAAATCCATGCTGCTCCCTGTCAGCGCGCCATTCCACTGCGCACTGATGAAGCCGGCTGCCGAGCGGTTGGCCCAGGTGCTGGATGCCGTTAAATATGGCGAGATGTCCGCCCCGGTTGTCAGCAACGTTGAGGCGACCGCCAACAATGACAAGGGCAGGGTGCGTGATCTGCTTGTTCGCCAGGTCTGCGCTCCGGTTCTCTGGGAGCAGTCGGTAATTGAAATGGCTGCTTTGGGTGTGACCAGATTTATCGAAGTCGGCCCGGGCAAAGTACTCTCAGGCCTGGTGAAAAGAATTTTAAAAGATGTGGCGACCGCCAATGTGGAAGACTTGTCCACGTTTAAAGCCCTCGCTCCATAATCAGGTTTTTTAAGCTGCATAACTCGAAAAAGGGAGAGTGTCGTAATGCTTAACATAAATGAAATCATGAAAATATTACCTCATCGCTATCCATTTCTGCTTGTAGATAAAATTGTGGAGATGGAAATCGGCAAGAGCATTGTGGGCATAAAAAATGTCACTATAAATGAACCTTTTTTCCAGGGGCACTTTCCGGGGCATCCCGTCATGCCGGGTGTTCTGATTATTGAGGCGATGGCTCAGGTAGCTGGCATTCTGGCCTATTCTTCGGATGAAAGTGTGCGTTCCAAAGTCACATATTTTGTGGGCATAGACAATGCCAGGTTCCGCAAGCCGGTCATGCCTGGTGATCAGTTGCGCTTTGAAATCGAAGCTATCGGTTGCAAACGAGGCATCTGGATATTTAACGCC
>JACRCG010000023.1 GCA_016219145.1 Deltaproteobacteria bacterium
ATAGATGCTTTTCAGCGCATCGTTGGGGAACGGTCCCGGGTTCTGTCCCAGCAGCCGTTCATAAATTTGACGCTCACGCCCCGGAACGTGGAAATCCAGGTTATTGCCGGATTTCAGGCGCCCGACTTCCAGCACCACCCGGGAGCGTTCGTTGAGAAGGTCGAGAATACCGTCATCGATGGAATCGATGCGGGAGCGTAAATCCTGAATTTTATTTGGAGTATCCTGCACTGGAGACCACCTGACCGGAGAATATGCTAAATTAAGCTTAAAATTTGAGCAATGTAAGATATGGGACCGGAAAAAGCAACTACTTTTGGGCCGACGCCCGGCTGGCATGGAAGCTGGAGAGGACAGGTACCGGACAGGCGACCGGCGGAGTTGTTTCAGACGACGTCAAACCTTTCCAGCCATGAATCGAATACGGCAACCTTGTCGGCGCCGAACGAAGCCAGCTTCTTTCTGACATGACCTGGCGTTTTGCGCTCGGACAATCGGCCCGGTTTTTTCGAATAGAACAGGTCGGAAAAGCAGATGATCTGCTCCGCCAGCGAGACCGGGACCATGTCGCGCCGCGGAAGCGGCAACTGCTGCCGGTCTATATCGGCAACGGTCAGGCCGACGCCGATATGCCGTTCACATATCAGCGCGTGCAAGGGATATCCTTCACTTTCGAGGATGGTGCGCCCGATCACTCCGTGCGTGATGTAGGGGTGGGAGCCGTGCAGCCCGATACCGGGGGCATGAACCCGGCAAACACCGATATCGTGCAGCAACGCCGCCTCTTCGACAAAGTTGCGCTCGTCGGCTGCCAGGTCCAGACGGGCGCAGACTGACAGCGCCAGAGCGGCCACGTGGCGGCTGTGCTCAAGCACGATTTCCAGCGATTCTCCTTCGAGATAACGGGCAAGAAGTTCTTCCGCAAACATTTTCAAAACTCCTGTGTCATTTTTTTGAACGATGTACCCGCATCCACGACCGTTTTACAGTCATAATTATGACTCAACATCCATAACCGCCTATATTCCAATGACTATTGCGTTTGGCATCAATCATGCTGTAGCTGAACCAGAACAGCGGCGCTGTATTTTTCCGGTATTCAAATTTTTACGGAGTTTATCATGTACGCAAAGTTTCCATATTACTCGGTCGCCCAGATATATGCCATGTCACTAGACACGCCGGTTGCGATCATGCTCGGTGGAGATCTGCTCTACTGGGTTGTTGACCGGCAGAGAGAGGTCGAATACCAGAAGATCGGTTGTTCGCTGCTTTCCCGTTCCTGCTGAACAAGTTCGAATCCGGGTCGTCATTCCTCGGCGTAGAGGATCGAACTCCTCCAGTTAAAGGCCTCCAGCTGGGCCGTCAGCAACTGGTCCAGCGACACGCCGCACTCTTTCAGCAGCAGGTTTACCGCATCAAAGTCCGTCACCTCGAGCTTTTCCGCCAGCGTCAGCATGCGGCCCAGCGGCCCGACCCTCTTCAAAAGCGCCAGACTGACATCATCGTTCAGGTTGAGATTGGAAATGATCTCCTCCATCGGGGTCTCGAACAGCACGTCCAGCAGCGAGAGAATCCCGACCATGAAGGCGGCCTCGGCTCTCTCGTCCCCGAAATCGGCATTGGAAAGCTGGCGCACCAGGATCTCCAAAAGCCTGCCGCGCACGGCGGCCATCTCCAGCAGCGGGTGGTTGATGCTGCGCGAATCGTGACCTGCAAACAGGGACAGCTGGATCCAGCGGCGCAGGTGGTTCACCCCCAGCATCACAATCGCGTGGCGGAGCGTCTTGATCTTTTCCCGCATCCCCATTGCCACGGAATTGACCAGCCGCAGAAGATTGTACGAAAGGGCCGGATTTTCCTTGAAGGTCTGTTCGATCACATTGACCGGCGCATCCATGGTCAGCTGTTGCAGCAGCTTGAGCATCGCCAGGCCGGACACGTCGATTTTCTTCCGTTTCAATACAACCGGACGCGCAAAGAAATACCCCTGGAAGAACTCGAAGCCCAGATCGTAGCAGATCTGGAACTGCTCAAAGGTCTCGACCTTCTCAGCCAATAATTTGACAGGATATTTGCGCAGCTGCCGGGCGATCTCCGGCAGGGCATCCATCCCGGTCAGGAGTATGTCAATCTTGATGATGTCAACAACGCTGTAGATATCGGTATTGTCAGGGTCAAACTCATGGTCGTCGAGGGCCAGCAGGAAACCGAGTTCTTTGAGTTCGCGGCAACGTGCCACCACCTGCTCATCCAGCTGGATCATCTCCAGCAGCTCCAGCACCGTCTGCCCGACCGGAAGCAGTTCCAGCATCTCCGACAACAGCACCCGCAGGTGAACGTTGACAAACCCGAATTTCCCTCCCAGAACCTCGTGAATACCGAAGGAGGACAGGGCGTGGGCGATGACGCTGGCGCTGGCGTGGGAATAGCTCTCGAAAACCGCGCGATCGATATCGGCCGAGCGGAACAGCAGTTCGTAGCCGACAATCTCCTGATTGCGGTCAAGAATCGGCTGGCGA
>JACRCG010000240.1 GCA_016219145.1 Deltaproteobacteria bacterium
CACGGATCTCGGTCAGCTCGGCTACGATGATCTTGAGGATCTCGGTATCGGACGACAGGATCTCCCTTAACCGGGCGATAAGTTTCATGATCTCTTCGTATTCGGCTATGATCTTATCCCGTTCAAGGCCGGTCAGGCGCTGCAGGCGCATCTCCAGAATCGCCTGGGCCTGAATATCGGAGAGCTGCACCGAGCCCTCAAAACCGACCGGGCGAGGCAGGTTGAGGCGCGCCAGGAATTCGGGATCGGCGAACTTGCCTTCCATCAGTCCGATTTTGGCCTCGGGAGGTGTTTTGGATTCGCGAATCATCTCGATCACGGCATCCAGCCAATCCAGAGCGATCTTGAGACCTTCCAGGATATGGGCCCGCGCCAGCGCCTTCTTGAGCTCGAAGTTGGTACGACGGGTGACGACTTCACTGCGATGCTCGATGAAACAGTCCATCATCTCGCGCAGGGTCAGCACCCGGGGACGATTGTGGACAATGGCCAGCATGATGATGCCGAAAGAGACCTGCAGCTGGGACTGCTTGTAGAGCTGGTTGAGCAGTACCTCGGCGTTCTCGTCCCGCTTGACCTCGATCACGATCCGCATCCCCTGGCGGTCGGATTCGTCGCGGATTTCGGTAATCCCTTCGACCTTCTTCTCCTTGACCAGCTCGGCGATCTTCTCGATCAGGCGGGCCTTGTTAACCTGGTAGGGAAGCTCGGTGACGATGATCGCCTGGCGCTCGGAACGTTTGGAGGCCTCTACATGCGCTTTGGCGCGGATCTGGATGATGCCGCGACCGGTGCTGTAGGCATCCCTGATGCCCTGGCGGCCATAGATGGTGGCGCCGGTCGGGAAGTCCGGACCGGGGACCATTTCCAGCAGCTCCTCAAAATCGATCTCCGGATTGTTGATCACGGCAATGATGCCGCCGATTATTTCGCCCAGGTTGTGGGGTGGAATGTTAGTGGCCATACCGACCGCGATACCGGTCGAGCCGTTGATCAAAAGGTTGGGAAACTTGGATGGCAGGACTGTCGGTTCCTGCATCTCGTCGTTGTAGTTGGAGACCATGTTGACGGTCTCTTTGTCCAGATCGGCCAGCAGTTCATGGGTGAGGTGGCGCAGGCGAATCTCGGTATAACGCATGGCAGCCGGGCGGTCACCGTCCACCGAACCGAAGTTGCCCTGTCCGTCCACCAGCATGTAGCGCAAGGAAAAATCCTGGGCCATACGCACGATGGTGTCGTAGGCGGCCGTATCGCCATGAGGATGATACTTACCGATAACGTCACCGACTACACGGGCCGATTTCTTGTAGGGCTTGTTGTAATCGTTGCCCATGTCGTACATGGCATACAGGCAGCGCCGGTGAACCGGCTTCAAGCCGTCGCGCACGTCCGGCAGGGCCCGACCGATGATGACCGACATGGCATAGTCCATGTAGGAGCGTTTCATCTCATCTTCAATATTAACCGATATTTTACTTACTGGAATTTCTGTTGGGATCTGCATTGTTACCTCGTATTCGCTATTCTCATCAAAAATTGAGATAAGTTATTTTAATTAAATATCCAGATTGACGACATTGAGCGCATTTTTCTCGATGAAATCCCGTCGCGGCTCAACCTGATCACCCATCAGGATCGTGAATATCTCGTCCGATTCGACGACGTCCTCGATTTTGACCTGCAACAGCACACGGTTTTCCGGATTCATGGTAGTTTCCCAAAGCTGTTCCGGATTCATTTCTCCCAGACCTTTATAGCGCTGGATTGCCAGCCCTTTTTTGGCGTTTTCAAGGAAAAAGTTGAGCAGATCCTGATGGTTGGTGGTCTCGAACAGCACCTTGCCCCCATCCTGCTCGACAGTGGCGCGACTGTCAGCCATGGTCTCCACAATGCGGCGGTGGTTATCCACCAGCAGCACGTATTCGTGAGAAGACAGTACTGCAAGCACCTGCTGGTCAATGATGGAGCGGATGTTGCCGATCCGGAACCAGATGCGGTCCTCTTCGATCTGGTACTCGGAACCTTCGGCCAACAACTTCATTCCTTCGAGGTGCGGTTCAAGCTGGGAGAGCTCCTCCAGACCGGCCGGCACATTGCTGCGAATCACGATCGAGAGCAGTTCGGCAGAAATCCCCTTCTTGACGACCTTGTTGAAGATGGCCCGGTTTTCTATGAACTGTTTGATGACCGGGATAATCTGCTTGCCGTTGTAGGTCCGGTCCCCTTTTTCAAGACGCAGGGTCAGATCTTCCGACCCCTCCTCCAGCAGAAAGGTCTGCATGGCGTGTTCGTCGCGCAGGTACTGTTCCTTCTTGCCGCGCTTGACCTTGTAGAGCGGCGGCTGGGCGATGTAGAGATGTCCGCGTTCGATCAGCTCACGCATGTTGCGGTAAAAGAACGTCAGCAGCAGTGTCAGGATGTGCTGACCGTCTACGTCGGCGTCGGTCATGACGATGATGCGGTGATAGCGCAGTTTGGCGATATTGAAGTCGTCCTTGCCGATGCCGGTGCCGAGCGCCGTAATCAGGGTGCGGATCTCCTGTGAGGAGATCATCTTGTCGAAACGGGCCTTCTCGACGTTGAGAATCTTCCCCTTGAGCGGCAGAATCGCCATGTTTTTCCGGTCGCGCCCCTGTTTGGCCGAGCCGCCGGCCGAGTCACCCTCGACCAGATAGAGTTCGCAGAGGGCCGGATCCTTTTCCTGGCAGTCGGCCAGCTTACCCGGCAGACCGCCCATGTCGAGCGCCCCCTTGCGACGGGTCAGGTCACGGGCCTTGCGGGCTGCCTCACGGGCACGGGCCGCTTCGATCGACTTGTTGAGAATATCCTTGGCAATCTTCGGGTTTTCTTCCAGATAGACCGCCAGGCGCTCATTAAGAAGCGACTCGACATACCCTTTTACCTCGGAGTTACCCAGTTTGGTCTTGGTCTGCCCCTCGAACTGCGGCTGGGGGATCTTGACCGATATGACGCAGGTCAGCCCCTCGCGCAGGTCATCGCCTGAAACAGTAACCTTCTCGTTTTTGAGCAGATTGTTGGACGCCGCGTAGGCGTTCATGGTGCGGGTCAGGGCGGCCTTGAAACCGGCCAGATGAGTGCCCCCTTCATGAGTGTTGATGTTGTTGGCAAAGGCGAAAACCTTCTCGTCGTAGGAGTCGTTGTACTGCATGGAGACTTCCATCTCCACCCCCCCTTTTTCGCCCTTGAAGTACATCGGTTTGGGGTTGATCACGGCCTTGTTGCGGTTCAGGTATTCAACAAAGGAGTTGATTCCCCCTTCGTAATGGAACTCGTGAGATTTGCCGTCGACCCGCTCATCGCTGATTTTGATGCGCACTCCGGCATTAAGGAAAGCCATTTCACGGATACGCTGGGAAAGAATGTCGAAAGAAAATTCTGTCGTCTCGAAGATTTCCTCATCCGGCATGAAAGTGATCTTGGTGCCTCGTTTTCTGGTGACACCGGTTTGCTCCAGAGGCGCCTGGGGATCGCCGCGACGGTAGGACTGCCGCCAGACCTTGCCATCCCGTCTGATTTCGAGTTCAAGCCATCTGGATAGGGCGTTTACAACCGAAACGCCAACGCCGTGCAGACCGCCGGAAACCTTGTAGGAATCGTTGTCGAATTTGCCGCCGGCATGCAGAACTGTCAGAACGACTTCTGCGGCCGATTTCCCTTCATTCTGCATGATATCAGTCGGTATGCCGCGACCGTTGTCTACAACTGTTATCGAACCATCGGTATTAATGGTTACAGAGACTTCGTTGCAATAACCGGCCAGCGCCTCGTCAATCGAGTTGTCTACGATCTCGTAAACCAGGTGGTGCAGGCCGGAGCTTGAGGTTGAGCCGATGTACATGGCCGGTCTCTTGCGCACCGCCGACAACCCCTCCAGAACCTTGATATTTTCCGCACCATACTCCTCGGAGCCGTTTGTTACATTTTCCTGTTCACTCATAAGCTATTTTCCCTCAAACGTCAGATTGCCGTCTTCCATACGAAAGACGGCGCAGTGTAAAGCGGCATCCAGCAGAGCTGGAGTACGTTCCGTGGTTGTTACAAAAACCTGAATATCCCTTGTTACAAGAAATTCCATCAGGTTGCGGTTACGCCGTGCATCCAGTTCGGAACTCATGTCATCCAGAAGCAGCAGCGGTGACTCGCCAAAAATATCATGCAGGTTGTCCATCTCCGCCATCTTCAAAGCCAGCACAAAACTCTTCTGCTGCCCTTGTGAACCAAAAGCCTTGAGCTGCCGGTCATCCAGTAAAAATGTCAGGTCATCACGATGAGGACCGGCGGTGGTGGTTCCGTAGCGTTCGTCCGAATGCTGATGGCGTTTGAAAAGTTCAAGCAGCTCCGCACGTATCGGCTCACGGTCGGCTGACTGTACCCCGTCAGGCTGATAGCTGATCCGGCAACTCTCACCATCATTTGAAATAGTTGCATAATGCTTGCGCAGTTTATCATCCAAAACCGCAATAAATCTGAGCCGGCGCTCAATTACCTCACCGCCGGTCTCGGCAAGTTTTTCCGTCCATGTATCCAGACCGCTCTTGTCGGCGCATTTCAGTAACTGGTTCCGCTGTTTGAGAATTCTCTGGTAATCATGCCAGCAGTGCAAATAACCGATATCAGAGGTGTAGACAGCCCGGTCCAAATAGCGACGTCTGGTTTCCGGACCCATTCTGACCATGCCGGTATCATCCGGCGAAAATACTACTGCGTTCAGCCTGCCATGCAGCTCCGAAGCCCTGTGAACACCCTTGCCGTCAATATCTACTCTACGGCCGGCTGTTTCCAGCGCGATATTTATTCTGCTCTGTATGCCTGCGGATTTGACAACACCGCAAACCTGTGATGTACGCTCGCCATGCCTTATCAAATCAGGCAGTCTGGATGATCTGAACGAACGCGGACTTCCGAGCAGATAAATTGCTTCCAGCAGGTTGGTTTTCCCCTGCCCGTTCAGACCATGAAAAAGATTGAACCTTCCGCCCGGTTCTATTCGAAGAGAACAGATATTGCGAAAATTGGCAATCGCCAGGTTAAGAAGACGCATCTTCCTTCTGTCAAAGCCTCATCGGCATGATAACAGCCAGGAAACTATTCGAATTTTCAGGAACAATTATGGATGGGGACAATTCATCTCTGAATTTCATCTCGACATTGTCTGTTTCAGCTACGGCAAGCACATCCAGAAGATAGCGCGCATTGAACCTTACTGAAAAAGGTTCGCCGTCATAGCTTACGTCGAATTCTTCCATTGCGTCTCCCAATTCAGGATTACTGGAAGATATCTTGATACCTGCAGATGAGATTTCAAGCATGATCCCTTTGAATTTTTCACTGGAGAGAATTGCCATCCTGCGAACTGAGTGAGTAAAATCTTCTTTATTTACCGTTACTACCCTGTTGTTAGAAGCAGGAATTACACGGTTATAGTCCGGAAATTCTCCATCAACCAACCGCATCACCATGTAGGAATCGCCACGTTTGATTACGGCACTGTTATCCATGAATCCGAAAAGAAGAATTCCACTGTCCTCATCGGTTATTTTTTTCATCTCGCTGACACCCTTTTTGGGAAGGATGACTCCCTTCAGGAGTTCAGGACCTGCCACTCCTGTAAGTTTTCCAGAAGCAATTGACAATCTGTGGCCGTCGGTTGCAACCATTTTGAGACTGTTGTTTCCGTCACTCCCAACCTCAACTTTTGTAAAGATGCCGTTAAGGTTATATTTGGTTTCATCAAAACAAATCGCATAAGAGGTTTTTTCAATCATCCCCTTTAAAAGAGCGCTTTCGATTTCAAAGAGATTTTCCTCTTTGATATCAGGAAAATACGGGAATTCTTCCGGAGAAAGTCCAACGATATTAAATTGAACCTTGCCACATTTTATCTCAACCCAGTCGTTGTCCTTTGTCAGAAAAGTAATCGATTGATTCGGAAGTTCCTTGACTATTTCATACAATTTTTTTGCAGATACCGTGATTTTACCGGTTGATAGTACTTCGGCAGGATAACTGCTCTTCATTCCAACTTCCAGGTCTGTGGCTGTTACGTGTATGGAAGAGGCGCTTGCTTCGATGAGAGCATTTGATAGAATCGGCATCGATGTTCGTTTTTCAACGATGCCTTGAATTTTTTGGAGCGCTTTGAGCAAAACTTCCTTTTCAATTCTGAATTCCATTATTCACTCCTTGCAACTGATGTTGTCTTTATATAAAGAATTAAAAACTTAGTTGTACGTTGTAGGTGCTGTTGAAACAGATAAAAACGACGTAACAGCGCTAATTAAATAATAAAACAAAAAACAAAACATGTTGATATCCTGTATTGTCTATTGTCATTTTAAACAGGCTCGATAATTATCAACAGGTTTAGACAGTATGTTAACAGGTTTTCCTCACTTTAGCAGTATATGTCTTATTTCATCAATAATCTTTGATAGTTTGGTGTCTGAAAGCAAGGCTTTTTCAATTTTTTTATACGAGTGAATAACTGTAGAATGATCCTTGCCGCCAAATTTCAGACCTATATCCGGGTATGAACATTTGGTCATTTCCCGACAGAGCCAGATCGCTATCTGTCTGGCATTAACCAGATTTTTAAGTCTTTTTTCTGATTTCATATCTGTCAGTTTCAAATCAAAAAAGTCAGCTACGGTTTTTTGTATCAGTTCAATGGTTATCTCTTTACGACGGTCTCCCAGGATATCTTTAAGACTCTCCTTTGCCATGCTTAAGGTTATGGGTATGTTCTGAAGACTGCTGAAGGCTCCGAGTCTTATCAACATACCTTCCAGCTCGCGAATGTTTCTCGTATCGCTGGAAGCCAGAAAATAATAAA
>JACRCG010000241.1 GCA_016219145.1 Deltaproteobacteria bacterium
AAATGCTTTTGAGAAGGCGCTTTTGCCGATGTACGACAAAGGACGCACTGTCGCCGGTAAAAACTGGGTTGATGACGCTGTGAAATTCAGAAAAGATTGGGATGCCGGCAAGTACAAGACACAGGAGCAGAAGTATATTGCTGACTTCAAAAGGTTAAATGTCCCGGTCAAAGAGACCATGGCCAACTTCAAGTAAATCCTTTGTTTTTCTTAGCGGCAGGCTGTACAGGTCGCCTGCCGCGACTTTATGAATTGGGTAGGTCTCAATGATTTTCAATACTATCAAACCCAAAAAGATATCTACCCAGATCGCCGAACAGATCCGTTCATCGATTATGTCGGCTGATTTCGGTCCGGGCGAAAGATTACCGCCAGAGAGGGAACTGGCTGAACTCTTCGGGGTATCCCGCCCATCTGTCAGAGAGGCACTGAATATTCTTGCCGCTGCCGGGCTGGTTGAATCGCATCAGGGTGGTGGTACCATTGTCAAATCCCTTGTAGAAATATCGGCCGGAAATCCGCTTTCCGATATTATTAAATGCGAACGGGAAAGAGCCATGGATGTAATCGAGGTGCGAAAATGCATGGAGGCGTCTACCGCTTATTATGCCGCACTAAGAGCCTTGCCGGAAGATATGAGGAAATTGGAAACTATAGTTGCTGAAATGGGAGAGAATCTCGAATCCGGAAAACCTTCTCTTGAACTGGATGCGCATTTTCATATCGTTGTTGCACAAGCAACTCATAACGTGGTCTGGCTCCATTTGATGCAGAGCATTTTTGACGCCATGAAACAGTTTCAAATGAGTGTCTGGAGGGCCGTGTATATAACCGCAGACGACCACCGCACTCTCTATCTGCAACACCGCTCTGTCCTTGAAGCCATCCGGGAGAAACAACCGGAGCGGGCTCGGGACGAAATGATGGCGCATCTCGGCTTTGCCGAGCGCAGAAGCAGTGTATATGTCAGCCAGAACAAGGAATAGGCGAATGTCAATTTATCAGAAGCCCAAATCCAACCCCCCTCAATCCCACCTTGACAGGGGGGAAGCCGTGAAGTCTCCCCTGTTAAGGGGAGATTTAGAGGGGTTTGGTTCGTAGTGGCGTCATTATTTATAGCCTTATACCATAATCGCTCCGACACGATATATATCCACCGCAATTAAATTGATTTCTGATAAATTGGGCAGCAATGGAAAACTTTGTTCTTATAGCCGTCTTCGTGTCATTGGGAATCCTGTTCGGCCGACTGAAGGCCTTTCCGCCGGAAACCGTTCAGGTCCTCAATATGTTCGCCCTGTATGTTTCGCTGCCGGCGGTGATTTTACTGAAGGTTCCGCAGATAGAATTTTCACGTGAAGCGCTGCTGCCGATCACGATCGCCTGGGGTGCTTTATTCTTTTCAATTTTTTTGATCCTTGCAGCAGCGCATCTGCTGAAATGGCCGCGCTCGGCCACCGGTGTGCTGTTGCTGGTAGTTCCACTAGGCAATACGTCGTTCCTAGGAGTGCCGATTATTACTGCTTTCTTTGGTGAAGCAGGTCTGCGACACCTGATTGTGTATGACCAGTTCGGAACAATATTGATCTTTGCAACCTACGGCTCGCTGATTCTAGCGCTCTATGGTAGAGAAGGTTCCGCTAATCTGAAGGATATTGCCGGGCGGGTTTTACTATTTCCGCCATCCCTGGCTTTGGCGGCCGGAATTGCGCTGCTCCCATGGGGCGCCTATTCTCCCCTGGTCGAGCGACTGCTACAGGTTGTTGCCACAACCATGACACCACTGGTTATGACCGCCATAGGTTTTCAGTTAAAATTGCACCTGCGGCCGACACTGCGTACTCCGCTCTGCCTGGGACTGCTACTTAAGCTGATTCTGGCGCCTGCTGCGGTTCTGCTAATCTGCCGTTTATCTGGAGTGAGTGGCCTTGCAGTTGACGTATCGATTCTTGAAGCCGGAATGCCGCCCATGGTAACAGCCGGTGCACTGGCAGTAATCGCCGGGATGAACGCCGAACTGTCTGCCGCCTTGATCGGCCTCGGGCTGCTGTTGTCATTCGGCACATTACCTCTGTTCTATTGGCTGCTTTAATCACAACACACCTTTTTCCGGTCATCAGGAGCATTCATGAACACTTTGCTTATTGTCATTTTTGTTATTGCTTATACTGCAATTGCCCTGGAACATCCGATCAGGATCAACAAATCGGCATCAGCTCTTCTTGGCGCCGGTCTGCTCTGGACCGTATATGCGGTGATGGGCTCCGATCAGCATCTGGTCGGCAAGCAGTTGAACGAATCACTGGCCTCCACGGCTCAGATCGTTTTCTTCCTGATGGGAGCAATGACTATTGTAGAGGTGGTCGATGCTCATAGCGGTTTTGAAGTAATCACCGCACGGATTAGAACTACCAAGCTCTCGTCCCTGATGTGGCTGGTCGGATTTGTGACTTTCTTTCTCAGTTCCGTTCTCGACAACCTGACCACCACCATTGTCATGATTTCACTGATGAAGAAGCTCCTTGACAAGCAGGACGATCGCCTGTTCTTTGCCGGCATGATTGTAATTGCCGCCAATGCCGGCGGCGCCTGGACCCCGATCGGTGACGTCACCACCACCATGCTCTGGATCGGCGGACAGATCACCACTCTTGCAATCATGAAGGGTGTATTCCTGGCATCCATCATCAACCTGATAGTGCCGCTCGCTGTAACCAGCTATCTACTGAAAGGGCGTGTGGTTGTTTCGCCACCACAGGCAGATGACAGCGGACTACCGCAGACTACCCCTTTTGAGCGCAGCCTGATGTTCTTCATGGGGCTTGGATCGCTTGTAGCTGTGCCGATTTTCAAATCAGTCACTCATCTCCCACCTTTCATGGGAATTCTGTTCGGTCTCGGCATTCTCTGGCTTACAGGTGAGCTCATCCACCGGAACAAACAGGACGAAGACAAGGAGCACCTGACCCTGGTGCGTGCCCTCATGAAGATTGACATGAGTTCAATTGTCTTCTTTATCGGCATCCTGCTGGCAGTGGCAACCCTTGAGCACACCCATATCCTGACTTCTCTGGCCAAGTGGCTCGATCAGTCTGTCGGTCGGCAGGATGTGATTGTTACCATCATTGGCCTTGTAAGCGCTATTGTTGATAATGTTCCTTTAGTAGCTGCCTCCATGGGTATGTACAGCCTCTCACAATACCCGCCCGATAGTTTTCTGTGGGAGTTCATGGCTTACTGCGCCGGTACCGGCGGATCCATTCTCATTATCGGCTCGGCAGCTGGCGTTGCCGCCATGGGACTGGAGAAAATTCACTTTTTCTGGTACGTCAAACGAATCAGCGGCCTGGCCCTGGTCGGGTATTTTGCCGGTGCGGTTGCCTACGTTATTCAGTCCAGGCTTTTTTAAGACTGATCTTCAGGGATAGTGTGATGTAACAACATAAGTCCCAGAAAGGAACCAACATGAATCAGACTATTTTACAGGAACTTGCAGCAATAGTTGGTCAACAATATACACTCTCTGATAAAGAGTCACTGGCGGTCTACGGTTACGACTCCACACCGGAACTGGAAAGCCTGCCGGGGGTAGTGCTTCTGCCGAGCAATACTGAAGAAATCTACCGCATAATGCGCCTTTGTCACTCCGCCGGGATAACTGTTACACCACGCGGATCCGGCACTAACCTTTCAGGCGGTTCTCTCTCGGCCGGAGGGGTGGTAGTGCAGACCAGCCGCCTGAACCGCCTGATCGAGATCGATGAAGAGAACCTGACCGCGACCGTGGAACCGGGCTTGATCACCAGCGCGCTGCATCGCGAAGTCGAGGCGCGCGGGCTGTTCTATCCGCCCGATCCCGGCAGTATGAACATCTCCACCATGGGGGGCAACGTAGCCGAGAACTCCGGCGGTCTGCGCGGCCTTAAGTACGGCGTCACGGCCGACTATGTCATGGGGCTTGAAACCATCCTGGCTGACGGCGAACTGCTCAAAACCGGCGGCAAGGTGGTCAAGGACGTGGCCGGATACAGCCTCAACCCGCTGCTGGTTTCCTCCGAGGGCACTCTCGGGTTCTTCACCGGAATTACTGTAAAACTGATTCCGAAACCACAGGGAAAGATCACCATGCTGGCCCATTTTCCGGCCTTGCAGGACGCCGCCCTGGCGGTCTCAGCCATCATCGCCGCCAAGGTTATTCCGGCTACGCTGGAGTTTCTGGACAAGGTCACCATCAAATGCGTCGAGGATTATGCCCATGTCGGATTGCCGCTGGATGTGGACGCCGTGCTGCTGATCGAGGTGGATGGACATCCGGTGGTGATTGCGGAGGAGGCCGCTGCCGTGGCGGAGATCTGCAAGAAACATCGCTGTTCATTTTTCCAGACGGCACAGAACGCCGCCGAAGCGCTCAAGCTGACCGAAGCCCGCCGTACGGCCCTTTCGGCCCTGGCACGCCTCAAGCCTACCACCATCCTGGAGGACGCCACCGTGCCGCGCAGCTGCATCGCCGCCATGCTGAAAGTCATCCAGGATTCGGCCAGAAAACATAACGTGGTCATCGGCACCTTCGGCCATGCCGGCGACGGCAATCTGCACCCGACCTGCCTGACCGATGAGCGTGACAAGGGCGAGATCAAACGGGCTCACGCCGCCTTTGAAGAGATCTTCGACGCCGCCATCGCAATGGGCGGAACCATCACTGGCGAACATGGTGTCGGGTTGGCCAAGAAGAAGTATCTGCCCAAGCTGGTAGGAGAGTCGGGGATCAGGGTCATGCGGGGGATCAAGCAGGCTTTTGATCCCAAGGGTATATTGAATCCGGGGAAAATATTTTAATGCAATAGGACGCGGATAACGCGGATTGAGCGGATCAACGCAGATATATGACAATAACGGATTAGAGCTCAGACCATCCAAAAAAATTTACGTAAAATCCGTGTAGATCCGCTTCATCCGCGTCATCCGCGTTCTATTGGTGTTTTGATTCAAAATTAACTTTTGTATTATTAAGGACCTGCCATGGATCATGTAAAGCTTATAAATTGCATGCGCTGCGGGATGTGCCTGCCGGCCTGCCCGACCTATAAAGAGACTTTTCTGGAGACCGCTTCGCCACGCGGCCGCGTAGCTCTGATTCGCAAACTCCAGGAAGGTGAACTGGATCAGTCGGAGCGCCTGCTTGAATACCTCTCGCTCTGCCTGGACTGCCAGGCCTGCGCTTCGGCCTGCCCCTGCGGGGTCAACGCCGGCGAGCTGGTGGCCGAATTCACCTGCGAACGGAAGGGGGACAAGGGCCTTGGTTTCATGGAGGATCTTATCCTGCGCAAACTGGTGCCGCATCCCGACCGACTGGAAGCATCCCTGGCGCCGATGCGTCTCTACCAGCGCACCGGACTGCAAAAACTGGTTCGCACGATGGGTGTTCTCAAGATGTTTCCCAAACCGCTGGAGCGGATGGAAGGACTGTTGCCCACCCTACCCTCAAAGCCGCTGCGACAGGAGATCAGTGAAGTAACTCCTGCGGTCGGCGAACAACGCGGAACCGTCGGCTTTTTCCTGGGCTGCGTCATGAGCCTGATTTTTTCCGATGCCAGCCGGGCTACCATCAAACTGCTTTCAGCACTGGGTTACAAGGTAATCACCCCGCGAAACCAGGTCTGTTGCGGCGCGCCGAACATGCTGGGGGGGGATCTGGAAGGTCTGAAGGAAGCCGCTCACACAAATGTGGAAATTTTCGGTGGTTACGAGGTGGATTTTATCGTAACTGACTGCGGC
Organism: Deltaproteobacteria bacterium; assembly: GCA_016219145.1. Taxonomy (GTDB): domain Bacteria; phylum Desulfobacterota; class Desulfuromonadia; order Geobacterales; family Pseudopelobacteraceae; genus JACRCG01. The sequence goes on from JACRCG010000241.1 coordinate 5,776, forward strand.
GGCTGCGGAGCCGAGTTGAAGAAATACGGACACCATATCGAGGCTGAGCCAGCTACTGCCTTCAGCGGCAAGGTGCGGGACATCTCCCAGATCCTGGCCATGCATGCCGAAGAATTGCGGGCCAAACTCAAACCGCTGGACCTGAAAGTCACCTGGCATGATCCCTGTCACATCGCCCATTGCCAGGGGATTCGAAAAGAGCCGCGTGACCTGCTCAAGCTGGTTCCCGGACTGAAATACAGCGAATTGAACGAGGCCGATGCCTGCTGCGGCAGCGCCGGCACCTACAACATCGAGCGCCCGGAGATGTCTGATCGTATTTTGAAGCGCAAGCTGGACAATATTGCCGCCAGCGGCGCCGAAGTTCTGATAACCGGCAATCCCGGCTGTCTGCTGCAGTTAAAGAAAGGACTGGCTGATCATCTGCCGCAGGTCCGGATCGCGCATCTGACCGAGATTCTTGCTCAAAGCCTGGCAGGATAACGCAAGAGCCGCTTGCAAAAAGTCTTGAAAAAATGCTCCCCCCTCCCTTGACGGGAGGGGGTTGGGGGTGGGTGAAAGTGCAACTTGCTGATATCATGGCAACCTCCCCCCCACCCTAACCCTCCCCCGCCAGGGGGGAGGGGACTTTTTTTGACATTTGAAAGAGCCTAACGAGAGTCGGAAATTTCTTACGCCGTCTTTACAGCCCGACACCGGCTATGGCCGTCCCGCATTCCGGGCAGGCCCCGTTCAGGATTCTGTTGGCATTGATGCTGAAACCGTAGCGCTTTATCAATAGATTCGAGCATGACGGACAGCAGGTGTCCTCCCCCCCTTCGCCAGGCACATTACCTTCGTAGACATAGCGCAGCCCGGCCGCCAAGCCGATCTGGCGCGCCTTTCGCAAGGTGTCAACCGGAGTGCGGGGGCGATCGGTCATTTTGTAGGTGGGGTAAAAACCGCTCACATGCCAGGGGGTGTCGATCCCCAGGTTGGCGGCGATGAAATCTGCAATGCCCTGTAATTCTGCGTCCGAGTCGTTGAGTCCCGGGATCACCAGCGTGGTTATTTCAAGCCAGATACCATGTTTGCGATACTCAATAATCGAGTCGAGTGTCTCGGAGAGGCTGGCGTGTACGATGTCACGGTAAAATCCCTCGGAAAACCCCTTCAGATCGATATTGGCAGCATCCAGAACAGGGGCGATGGCTGCCAGCGCTTCCGCACTGATATAGCCGTTGGTGACGAAGATGTTCTTCAACCCCGCCGAGTGCGCCAGACAGGCCGCGTCATAGGCAAATTCAAAGAAAATGGTCGGTTCGGTGTAGGTATAGGAGATTGAACTGCATCCGTTGTCGATCGCCCGCTGTACAATCTCTTGCGGCGTCTGTTCCCTGCCGCCGATGGATGCGGTTCGCGCAACCTGGGAGATGCTGTAGTTCTGGCAGTGGTGACAATGGAAGTTGCACCCCGGTGTGGCAATTGAATACGACCTGCTGCCGGGCATGACATGGAAGAGCGGCTTTTTTTCAATGGGATCCACATGTTCGGCGCAGAGCCTTCCGTAGACCAGACTATACAAGGCGCCGTCCCGATTCTCGCGAACATTGCAGACACCGCGGGCGCCATCAGCGATCAGGCATCTGAAGCGGCATAAGCCGCATCGTACCTGCCTGTTTGCCTCTCGAACAAAAAACATGGCTTCTTTCATGCTCACCTCCCGTTTCCCTTCACCCAGGGCCGGCAGCAGCTGCAATCCGGATCACCACTGACACTTCCCTGACACTGATATTCTCATGGTTACAGTTGGTTTGATTATGCCATGGATGCTCACTCCGTCAAGAGCATTACAAAGATAGCGCACCGCAAAGGTAATGATGTTATGAAAAATTGCCGGCCATTGCTTCTGGTTGCAAAGCATATGAAGATATAGTAGATAGAATGATCAACTTTTAAGACACCCCTTTTTGATTGGATACATATGAAATTTCAACCGATAAAGCCGAAGAAGGTTTCCAGTCAGATTGCCGATCAGATCCGCTCATCCATTCTGGCTGGCGAGTTTTCTCCGGGTGACAAGCTGCCGCCCGAACGCGAGCTGGCCGAGATGTTCGGGGTATCCCGCCCCTCCGTGCGAGAGGCGCTTAATGTGCTGGCTTCGAGCGGACTGGTCATGTCCTATCAGGGGGGTGGAACAGTGGTTATGTCACTGGTGGATTCTACCGGCGGCAACCCCTTGAGCGAACTGATCAGGACCCAGCAGGACCGGGCCCTGGACGTAATCGAAGTACGTAAATGCATGGAGTCATGGACCGCCTTTTATGCCGCTCAGAGAGCGCTTCCGGAAGATCTGCGCCGCATGGAGGAGATTGTTTCCGGAATGGAGCGCAACCTTGAAGGGCTGCAGCCGTCCGAAGATCTGGATGCCAACTTCCACATAGTTATTGCGCGGGCCACACACAACATCGTCTGGCTGCACCTGATGCAGAGCCTGTTCGACGCCATGAAGGAGTTTCAGCAGAGCGTCTGGCGGGCGGTCTACATTACTGGCGAAGATCACCATCAGCTCTATCTTCATCATCGCCGTGTCTTTGAAGCGATCAAGGCCAGGGATGCCGAAGCGGCCCGCGACGCGATGATGGAACACCTTACCTTTGCCGAGCAGCGCAGCACGGCCTATGTCGCCAGGAATCAAGCGGCCTGAAAGATCCTGTCAATGCGGATTATCCCCACAACCATTCCAGACCTGCTTGTTCTTGAACCGAAAGTTTTCGGTGATGAGCGCGGCTTTTTTTTCGAGAGCTTCAACGAACGCGTCTGGCGTAATCTTACCGGACTTGATGTCCATTTTGTCCAGCATAACCACTCCCGCTCCGCCGGAGGTGTACTGCGCGGGCTTCATTATCAGATCCAGCAGCCACAGGGCAAGCTGGTCCGTGTCACCAGTGGTGAAGTGTATGATGTTGCAGTGGATATCCGCAAAAGCTCTCCAACATTCGGGCGCTGGTTCGGAACAGTGCTTTCGGCTGAAAACAAGCTCCAGATGTGGATACCGGCCGGCTTTGCCCACGGTTTCTGTGTAACTTCGGACATGGCGGAGTTTCTGTACCTGACCACTGATTTCTGGGCTCCAGAGCATGAACGCTGCATCGCCTGGAACGATCCGGATCTGGGCATTGACTGGCCGCTCTCCACCATTCCGAACGTTTCGGCCAAGGACAGGGAAGGTCGTGCTTTCAGGGACGCCGACCTGTTTCCATGATCCGCTCCAACACCCGCTGGCTGCTGCTGCTCTGCTGCTGTCAGCTCTTCATCATGCTGGTCTTCATCAATTATTCCGCCGTACTCCCGATCCTGCGCCTTGAATGGAATATGAGCAACACCCGGGCCGGCATGATCTTCTCGGTCTATCAATTCGGCTACATTTTGTCGGGAGTTCTGCTCAGCATCCTATCCGATCGCTTCAACATCAAGCACATCTTCATCACGGCCGCGTTCTGTTCCGCCATCGGCAACCTGCTGTTTGCCCTGTATGCGCACGATTTTGTCAGCGGCATGCTTTTCAGGGCCCTGACCGGCATCGGCATGGGGGGCACCTACATGCCGGGCCTCAAGCTGGTGGCCGAGCGCTTCGACGCTGCCAAGCGCGGCCGGGCCATCGGAATCTATGTCGGCTCGCTTGTCATGGGAGCCTCCCTCTCGCTGGCGGTGACCGGCTGGCTGGCAGAGCTGTACGGCTGGCGCACGGCTTTTATATTCTCATCTCTGGGAGTATTTTGCGGAACGCTGCTTTCATTCCCGCTTTTCCGGGGATACGTCCCAGCACCCCGCAAAAAAAGCGTGGCCGGATTTACCGGAGAGGTCATAAAAAACCGCCCGGCCCTGCTGATGATCATGGGATACGGTTCGCACATGTGGGAAATGTACGGCATGCGCAGCTGGCTGGCGCCATTTTTTGCTGCGGCCCTGATCGGCTGGGGATCAGAGACGGCGAAAGCAACCGGCTTTGCATCCACTATAGCCGCCGCGGTCATCGGTATCGGGGCCTTCTCCACCGCAATCACCGGCACGCTTTCGGACCGTTTTGGAAGAACCGCCACCATCTCGGTTGTCATGCTGGCCAGCGCGGCTCTCTCATTTACCTTCGGCTGGATGATCAACACCAATCTCTGGCTGACGTTGGCGGTCGGAATTACCTACGGCTATCTGATAGTCGCTGAATCTCCGGTTTTCTCAACCGGCCTGACCGAGCTGGTTGCGCCCGGATATCTGGGCGCGGCGATGGGCATGCAGTCTCTGATCGGCTATTCCCTGGGTATGATATCCCCGACTGTGTTCGGCTGGGTTCTGGATACTTTCCGTGGCTGGCAGCCGTTTCCCGGCATAAACGGAGAGTGGGGTGTGGCCTTTGCCAGCCTGGGAATCGGAGGAGCGGCCGGCCCGATTTTCATGTGGCTGCTGCGCAGAACACCGGAAAGCATCAAGATGGCCGGCGGCAATCGCTGACAGTCATGAACATAATCACTTGATTTATTTAATCGTTAGTCTACTATCAGCAAATGTCCGAACAGGGAGGAATATATGGCTAAGGTTCTCATGCCGCTGGCAAATGGTTTTGAAGAAATTGAGGCTCTGGCTGTTGTTGACGTGCTGCGCAGGGCCAAGATAGAGGTTGTCCTCGCCGGTCTCCAGCCGGGTGCGGTCGAAAGTGCGCGCAAGGTTGTCATCGTCCCTGACACGACACTTGATGCGGTCACAGCCGACTCCTTTGCCATGATCATACTTCCGGGCGGGCAGCCCGGCACCGACAATCTTAATGCCGACCGCCGGGTGCATGCGCTTCTCAAGGAATTTGCCTCGAAGGATAAAATGATCGGCGCCATCTGCGCCGCCCCGATTGTCCTGGCTTCCGCCGGGCTTCTGTCCGGCAGGCGCGTAACCTGCTACCCTGATTACTGCGACAGGCTGGACGGAGTTATTTTTGAGGACAAACCGGTGGTCTGTGACGGAAAAATCATAACCAGCCAGGGACCTGGCACAGCCATCGCCTTCGGGATCGAGATTGCCATGCGGCTGGCCGGACGGCACACAGCCGAAGCGGTTGCCGCCGCCATGCTGATATCCGACACGCCTGCCGTTCCAGCCCCGCCCCAGACAGAAGCAGCGCCTGGCTGCTGGGATCAGCACCTGTTTAACAGCATCATCCAGGCGCTGGTAGGAGCCCTGGAGCAAAAAGACAGCTATGCCCAGGGACAGGCCCGCAGAGTTGCGGAATACAGCCTGAGCATCGGTGCGAAGCTGAAAATGCCGAACGAAGAGCTGCGTGACCTGTATCTGGGAGCCATGCTGCACGACGTCGGGAAATATAACACTGCCGAGGATGTGCTCAACAAGCCGGACAGTCTGAACCTGCGCGAAGAGACACTGACACGGGAGCATACCCTGAAGGGAACCCTGTTTGTGGTCGGGATCGAGAATCTCAGCCATATCGGCCCGACCATACTGCATCACCATGAACGCTGGGACGGCACCGGCTATCCCGGCGTCTCAAGGGAGAACAGATCCCGCTGCACGCCCGCATCGTCTGTCTGGCCGACGCTTTTGACGCCATGCTTTCCAACCGCTCTTATCGGGAGGGACTTGACCGGGAAACGGCAGTTATCGAGATAAAAAAACAAAAAGGAACACAATTCGACCCGTTTCTGGTAGATGTCTTCATAGAATGCCTGAACGATTCGCCGTTCGAGATGAAGGATTTCAGTTACTATTTTTAGGGTAGATTACACGGCGGGCCAGAAATGCGGCGGCGAAGAAGAGCAGATTTACCATGACTATGCTGGCGCTGGCAGGCAGGTTTGACAGGATCGAGATGACGATGCCGATTATTACCGAACTGCATCCCTGAACCGCCGCAAGAGTTATGCATACCTTGAAACCGCGCGCCAGTTGCAGGGCCGATGCGGCCGGGACGATCAACATCGAAGAGATCAGCATGATGCCGACCAGTTTCATGGCCAGCACCACCGACAGCGCCGTCAGCAGCACCAGAATTGCATTGATGTATGAAACGCGCACTCCGGATGTCCTGGCAAGCTCATCACTGAAGGCGATTGCGAACAGCTCATTATAATACAACGTCAGCAGTACGATCACCCCCAGGCAGAGCAGCCCCGCAATAATCACCTCTTCACGGCTGATGGAGAGGATATTGCCAAACAGATAGCTCAGCAGGTCAACGTTATAACCCCCTCCCACGCTGGCCAGAATAATACCCGCCGATATTCCGAGCGCAGAGACCAGACCGATGGCGGCATCGCCGCTCAAACGACCTTTTTCGGTCAGCTTCAGTATGCCCAGAGACGCCAGCATAACAATCGGCATCGACACCAGCAGGGACATGACCGAGTACATCTTGAGCGCCAGGGCAATTGCGGCGCTGCCGAAGGTGACATGCGCCAGACCATCGCCGATCAACGAAAGCCGGCGCAGTACCAGAAACACGCCCAGCACGGAACAGAGCAGAGCAATCAGCGTGCCGGCCAGAAGCGCCCGCTGAATAAAACCGTATGACAATATCTCCAGCAGATTCATAGCGTCAATGCCTGTGGCACATCAGGTGCTGGGAATGTTCGCCGAACAGCGACGACATCTCCGGTGAAAGGCAGAACTCCTCGAAACTCCCGTAAAACAGAATCTTCTTGTCCAGATAGAGCATCTTGGAGGCGTATTGGCCTATTGCGCCGCTGTCATGGGTTACCAGCAGGATTGTTACACCGCGGCTCCGGTTGATATCTGCAATCATGCTGTAAAAACGCTCACGCGTTTCAGGATCCAGCGCGGCGGTAGGTTCGTCCAGCACCAGCAGCTCAGGATCATTGACAATTGCTCGGGCTAACAGAACCCGCTGAAGCTGACCTCCGGACAGTTCACCTACGAGTTTAGCTTTTAAATCATATATACCTAATTCGTTTAAAGTTTCATCAATTTTAACCGTGTCGTCCCTGTTCAGTCTTTTGGGGAAACTCTTGAGTGACAAGCGGCCCAGGCCGACTGTTTCTTGTACAGTTGCGGGAAATACCGGGTTTACCAGGTTCAGGCTCTGCGGCAGATAGCCGACCTTATGCCAATCGCCGAAATCGGCAAGCCGGCAGCCGAAGAGAGACGCCGTGCCGTCGCAGATATCGACCAGACCAAGCAGCGACTTGACCAGGCTGCTTTTGCCGGAGCCGTTTGGTCCTACAATTCCGACATAATCGCCGCGCTCAACCTGGAAGCTGACATCCTCCAGCACCCTGCCCTCCCGGTAACAACAGGCCAGCTGATCAGTTTTGACGACTATTTCGCCCGACATTGAAGCCCCTTCTGCAAGCGTTCCAGGTTTGTATTCATCAGATCAAAAAATGTTATGCCCCTTGAAAATTCATCCCTCGACAGATTGTGGGCCCCATGTAGAGTCAGCAGCTGAACACCGGCCTCCCGGGCCAGTGTTTCAGCCAGGCGGGGGGAGAGCAGCTCCTCGGCAAACATATACTTGACACCCGAGGCGCGAATCTGGCGGATAATTGAAGCCATCCTGACGGCCGAAGGCTCGGAATCGGAGGAGACGCCGCTTAAGGCATGGTAATCCAGCTTATAGCGCCTGGCCAGATAACCAAAGGTATAATGGCCGCCATGCAGAAAATGCCTGGTATCGCACGATGCCAGTGCTTCGGTGAAACGTGCATCAAGAGCGGTCAGACGGCCTTTCAACGCAACAGCGTTTTTTCGGTACAGGTCGGAATTGGCCGGATCCGCAGAATTAAACCCCTCCAGGATTGCATCAACCAGAGAGGCCGCATTGGTAAAATCAAGCCAGATGTGCGGATCCATAACAGCATGCTCGTGGTGCTTTCCGTTTTTCGATTCATGATGATCGTCATCAGAAGCGGCAGCCCGGTATGCGACCAGCTTTCCGGCCTCTACTACGCGTAGCGCCTTGTTGTCAATTCCTTTGATGACCCTGTCGGCCCAGGGCTCCATGTGTGGTCCGGTATAGATAAACAGGCCGGATTTGGCAATTCTGATCATGTCTTCAGGCTTGGGTTCGAACGTATGCGGCTCCATGCCGGGCGGCAGCAGCAGGGTGACACTGGCCTTGTCACCGGCAATGGTGCGTGCAAAATCATACAGCGGGAACAGGGAAGTGACAACCTGCAAGCCCGCAGCAGGCTTTACCTCAGCTTTGCGGCATCCGGTCAGATTGAGAGATAAACAGCATATAAGCAGGACGGTATGAATGAGAAATCTGTTTTTCAGTTGGGTGGCCTTTCAATTAATTCAACAGGGATGAACAGGATACAAGGGATGACTTCAAGATCAACTGTTTTTTGTAATTTCGCAATAATGCTATAATCTCTTGGAATTTGGAAGACTTTATCCTGTTCATCCCAATTATCCCGGTAAAAAATGATTTTCAATATTTTGGACAAAAGCTCTTTCAAAACGCCCTTTCTAATCAAACCCCGCTTGACTCCCCTCAGATATCAACCTATTGTTATGCAACTTGAAAGCGGTTGCGTTTTATCAGAGCAATCCGGGTAAGCCGAGTGGGGTGGGTAACTGATTCTGCGTTGCCCACGCTGGATAACCAAGCAAAACGAAGAAACAAAAGGAGATAACAAAAATGCCATCACCAGCTCGCACGGTAATGAATGAAGCCCTGGCTCTTCCGCCACTCGAACGCGCCGGTCTGATTGAGGAACTTCTAGCCAGTTTTGACAAGCGGTCGCGTGATGCCGTTGATAGCGCCTGGGCAATTGAAGCAGAGCGACGCATCGACGGTTATAATGCCGGTGAAACAGCTGCTATTTCGCTTTCGGAATCACGGGCAAGGATTAATTGCCGATGAATCTGCGGATTCAGGAAGAAGCTCAGCAAGACCTGGAAGCATCTCTTGACTATTACAACGGCGAATCTCCAGGGCTTGGTTATGAGTTTGCCGATGAGTTTTACCGCACACTTGACCGGATTCACGAAAATCCGGATGCATGGCCACCGGTTTCCAAACGCACGAGGCGGTGCCTGACCCATCGTTTCCCTTTTGCTGTTATTTACCAGATACGTGACACGACTCTTCTTGTTATTGCTGTAATGCACCTGAATCGACATCCGGATTTCTGGAAAGGACGTTCTGGCAAATAGTCTGGCAGGGCGGGCATGGAACGTATACCCATGCGGAACGACGCAACAAACGGTAGAAAACAAATCACTGCTCACCCTGCGGAATTCTGGAGCTGTTTATGGAGCTGACCTTTGAATGGGATCCAGCCAAAGCGAGAAGAAATTTGAAAGATCACGCTGTCTCATTCAATGAGGCAACGACGGTTTTTGATGACGAGCTGGGTATTACCATTTTTGATCCGGATCATTCGGAATCAGAAGACAGGTTCATTCTTTTTGGGCGGAGCGCCATGAACTGAATTCTTCTGGTGGTACATACAGACAGACATGATATTATCAGGATAATAAGTGCGCGTGAGTTGTCACGTAATGAGAGGAAGACATATGAAAAAGAAATCATCCGCAGAAAAGGTCTGTGAGCCACAAACGGAGTACAATCTTGAATCACTTCTACCGGGCGGGGTACAAGGTAAATACGTTGAGCGCTATCGTGAGGGGACGAACCTGATTCTGCTTGAACCGGACATTGCCAGGGCTTTTCCCACACAGGAGGCGGTAAACAACGCCTTGCGCCTGGTGATGCAGTTGTCAGGTATTGCAAAGCCTTCTAAAGTGATATCCGCTTCATCGCCTTCGAAAAAACGTGCTGCGTAAGCTGAAAAAATCAGGAGACTTAGGCCGCTTTCTTTAGAATTTTTCGGCAATAACTGTTCAGGCTTTCCCCTTGCTGTATGGCTCTGATTGCAAGTGTCTGATGCAGCTCTTTTTCAACCCGAAGCACAAATCTTCCGGAATATGATTTGGATGCGGTCGGCTTTGGCATCGGCTTGGCATCGGCCTTGTACAATTCGATAGTTTCTGCAACAACCTCGCACAACTCCTTGTAAACGGCAGCCTCGTCATCACCATGCACCCCGCCCCGCAAAACGCCGGGACACGTACCGACATAGCAATCATCTTCCACTGACCATTGCACGATCTTCAGATACTCGTCACCCGCTTTCATCTTTTTGTCTCCTCAATTGATTCACGCACAGCCTGTTCCTGGTAGCGTTTTGCATCGTCACCAGGCTTGCCGGAAATCGTAATCGGCATCGAACAGCAGGGATGAATGAAGTTCCGGTGACTTCCCTTCCCACCCCTGTTGATAAAACCGGCCTTTTCCAGATCTGCTATCAGTTCCCTGATTTTTCTTGGCATGGCAAATGATACTACTGTGATACTATGATGTCAACAATCCACTCACGCTGTCCAGACCGACACAGAACCGCCCCGGCAGCGAAATTCTCCCCAGCCGTCGGCATTGGTAGAGACCGTTTCACTGATATGCCCGGTCACATCCCGGTAGACAGTATGTGGTCGTCCGGTCTCCATCCATTTCCAGCCGTCACCGCCATTACTCATCAGCACCGCCAGTGTGCCGGGATGCTGTTCATCCCCGAGGCGCGTCCAGCCGATCAGGTCGTGATATTCAAAATAGTCATATTGCGGACCATAGGCCTGATCGCGGCGGGCGGCCAAGAAAATATCCAGCAGATATTGATGCGATGGCATGTCGATACGATAACGGTTGCCGTCCCGGCCGCGATCTTCATAGGATGCTCCGTCATAGTCGGCTGAAAAGACGCAGGGATACCCTTCTGCGCGCAGCAGGATCAGAGCGTAGGCCAGCGGCTTGAACCAGGGCTCCACGGTTGACTCAAGCGCCTGCAGCGGCTGTGAATCATGGTTCTCTACAAAGGTGACCGCCTGCGTCGGGCGATCCTTCATCAGCGTACCGTCCAGAATACGCCTCAGATCATAGCCGCTGCCGGATTTTCCGGCCACATGGAAATTGTAATGCAGCGGCACGTCAAATACCGACATGCGCTGGCCCATGACATCCAGATAACGATGCAGCACGGACAGATCGGGAGACCAGTATTCGCCCACCACAAAGAGATCTTTAGCGGCATGCTTCTCCAGCGCATCCAGCCATTGCGGAAAAAACCAGGCCGAAATATGCTTGAGGGCGTCCAGACGGATTCCGTCCGCACCGGTTGTATCAAGATACCAGTTGCCCCAGTTGATCAGCT
>JACRCG010000024.1 GCA_016219145.1 Deltaproteobacteria bacterium
AGTTATGGACGAATAACTTCGCGATGCGGGAAGAAGAGTTGAGTAAAAGGACCTCCCTAAACCTATATGCGGGGTAATTGTGCCACTCCACCCTGGTGGCACAATACATGAGTAGTTTCCGAAGCGGTCGATAGAGGAACAGTCGGCTCCGCTAATAGTAATGCCGATAGGGCCACCGTTGTCGGAAAAAGGTGTATTATCTGCATTCTTCATTGCTCCGGAGATGGTAACGGGCTTTGTTGCCGTTACGTTCTGTAGCAATTGATCGGTTAGTACCTCAGTGTAACTTTGCGACGCAGGGGTGAACGTATATAAGCCTAGTGTTGCTGTAATAGTCCCGCTCCATCCTGCGCCAACAATGCATGAGTAAACGCCATTGATGTCGCTGACGGTACAAGTGGCTCCGCTGAAAGTAACCCCGGAAACCGCCACGCCGTCAGCGGTCAACACCTTGCCGGAGATCTCTACTGATGGGCTGACTGCGATAGAAAATACTGGCAGCGATGTTGCTCCATTGGCGTTGAAAGCGGTGATGATAATGTCACTATAGGTGCCAAGTGTGGTCGGCCTGCCGCTCAAGGAGCCGGTCGCACTATTAAACACCAGTCCAGGAGGGATATTTCCGGTAACACTAAAGCTGGTTTCATTGCGAACAACTGGCGAAAAGGTGTAGTCAATACCCACTGCGGTCGTTGTGACCGGTGTACCGGATATTGCCGGAAGTGGAGCCGGGTCGTACAACTCAACGCTGCCCAGTTGATCGAATAAAGTATACCTCTCCCCCCCGGTAATAAGTACCGTGCCATTGTTGAGCAGAGTGGCGGTGTGCCTTAAAGATTCTGCCGTAGTCATGCTGCCGATGGCGCTGAAGGTGCCGGTGGCCGGGTTGTACAGTTCGGCCCGACCGAGATATCGGTCGCTACTCGTGATTCCTTTGGTGATGAGCACCATGCCACTGGCAAGAAGAGTGGCGGTATGCCCGGAGCGTGCTGCAGACATAATGCCGGTAGCGCTGAAGGCGCCGGTGACCGGGTTATATAGAAATGCACTGTTTAGGTAACTTCCAATGCCGCTATATCCTCCACCGGAAATGAGTACATTGCCGTCAGCGAGTAGAGTGGCGGTGTGATATTGACCTGAAGCCATACTTCCGGCGACGCTGAAGGTGCCGGTATCCGGATTGTACAGTTCGGCGCTGTAAGCGTATTTTCCGCCGACGATAAGCACCCTGCCGTTGGCAAGCAGGGTGGCGGTGTGCCCGGAACGGGACAAGTTCATACTGCCTGTGAGGCTGAATGCGCCGGTATCAGGGTCGTACAGCTCGGCGCTGTTCATGTCATTACCAAAAATACTGCTTTCGGATCCACCTGTGATAAGCACCTTGCCGTTTGCAAGCAGGGTGGCGGCGTGCCCTGATCGTGGCGAGCCCATGTTGCCGGTGGCGCTGAAGGCACCGGTGGCCGGGTCGTACAGCTCAACGCTGCTCAGGTAACTGTAGTTGCTACCGTAACCCCCGGTTAAGAGCACCTTACCACTGACGAGCTTGGTGGCAGTATGCCAGGATCGAGCCGAATTCATGCTGCCGCTGGCGTTGAAGGCACCACAAGCCTGATCGAATATTTCGGCGCTATTCAGGTAACTGCCGCTACTATATCCTCCGGTTATGAGTACCTTTCCGTTGATGAGCAGGGTGGCAGTGTGATCTGTACGCGCCGAAGCCATACTGCCAGTTGCATAGAAGGTTCCAGCGGCAGGATCGTACAGCTCAGCACCGACTAAGCTGCTGCCGTCAGTGCCGCCGGAAATGAGCACCTTGCCGCTGGCGAGCAGTATGGCCGTATGCCCGGAGCGTCGTGAAATCATACTTCCTGTGGTGCTGAATGTACCGGTAGACGGGTCGAACAGTTCGGCGCTGCTCAAGTAATCGCCCGCAATATGGCCGCCAGATCCCCCCGTGATGAGCAGCTTGCCGTTGGAAAGCAAAGTAGCGTTGTACCCGGATCGTGCCGTGATCATGCTGCCGGTGGTGCTGAAGGCACCGGTGGCAGGGTCATACAGTTCAAGGCTGCTGCCGGCGATTAGTACCTTGCCGCTGGCAAGAAGGATGGCGGTATGCCTGTAGTCAGACGAGGTCATACTGCCGGTTGAATTGAATGAGCCTGTGGCAGGATCAAACAACTCGGCACTGCTGCCGAAATATCCCCCGGTGATAAGCACCTTGCCGCTGGCAAGCAGTGTGGCGGTGTGCCCAAAACGCGCCGTAATCATACTGCCGGTTGTCACAAAGACGCCGGTGGCCGGATCATACATCTCAGCACTACTCAAGCTGCTGCCGTTATACCCACCGGTGATAAGCACCTTGCCGTTTGTAAGACGAGTAGCAGTGTGCCATTTACGTGCCGTGGTCATACTACCGGTAGCTCTAAAGGTACCGGTGGCCGGGTCGTACAACTCGGCGCTGCTCAGGTTACTGGAACTGCCGTTTGCTCCCCCGACAATCAGTACCTTGCCGTTGCCCAGTATGGTGGCAGTGTGAAACTGACGTGTTGTCGCCATGCTGCCGGTAGGTGTAAATCCAGCCCCTTCACACTCCTTCGTAATGCAAAGCCCACCGCATAACATGATAAGCGTGGTCAAAATTAACAGGTTGTTTGGCATTTTTGCAACGGTAACGAACAGACATCTCCAGTTGCAAATCAATTTTCCGATCCTTGGCATCCTGCTCTCCCGTTTTTTAGAATCCCAAGGGGGACAGGCACCTGCGGAGCCAGTCCCCTAAAATGACCTACTTTCACTTCATGACGATGAAGCCGCTCATCAATGAACAACCCAGAACAACGGCTTTTGATGTGCTCAAGTAGGTGCAATCGCTGTAACGGCGATATAATGTTGTATCCATGAATACAAGATTCGCCCCTACGAAGGAAATTGCGTTTTTCGGCGTGACTTGTGCTGAGCGAAGTCGAAGCAGGCGTGAGGCGTGAGGCGTGAGGCGTGAGGCGTGAGGCGTGAGGCGTGAGGCGTGAGGCGTGAGGCGTGAGGCGTGAGGAAATGTGCCAAGCTGCCTTGTTGGTGTCAATCCTTATCTGTATGACGTTCCAGTTATTTTCAAGTGTTTGAGGCATCTGGTCCGTCACTATTTCCGGTAAAATAAACTTTGCAAAAATTTATTGGGCGGTTTTATACAGTATGGTGGGAATTGTCAAGAATTCTAATGTTTCAGCGTGACTACTCACCTGCTCAGTTGGGCATCAATCACCGTATATCCTGACACGTCGTTCATCAACACTCCAGATGGTGCCAGCAAGCTTCTCACGTTGCAGCAGCCCCACAACTTTTTCAATAATTGTTGATACATGCAGGATACTGTGATTATGTATCCGCAATACGATAAAGCCAGGATACTCTTTAGGCGGATATGTCTTATATCAGAAAAATCCAGGTCAAGGGTTACCAACGTTCGCCCTTCTTCCTTACATATAGCCGCAAGTGTTGCATCTGATGCACCTCCCAACCCTTCGGTTAATACCGTTTCAGCATCAAAACCGGCTTCTCGAAAAATCCTGGCAGCAGCTTCAGGAAGGTTTTCATCCACCTTGAACTTGAGAATCTCAGGCTGCATCGAGATAAACCATCCGCTCACGAGTCAGTTCAGCCCCATACGCAATAGCTGCGCGAATATCGTCATGTTTCAAGGAAGGATACTGCCGCAGAATTTCGTCCTCTTTGCAGTCATCAGCAAAGTTGTCAAGGATTGTTGAAACCAGAACCCGCGTACCAGTTACACACGCTTTGCCATGACATACTGCCGGATTAACTGATATTCTCTCTCGCCAGTTCATATTCTTCTCTCCTTTTTTTGTTCCGGCTTAAATTGTTGTCACACTATACTTCATCGTGCCAAATTTATAAGCCGGCAAAATATCAGGATGCATAAGCCCGTTCCAGAAGCATATTTGGGATCACCAAGATGGCAATATGTGCCATCAACACCGCCATCGCTCCACCGTTTCATTATCTGAAAACCCATACAACGACCGGCGTTGCATGAGTAATAACGAGCATCATTCTCCGGCGCATTTGATTGCTGCTGCGACAAGATCACCTGTTGCGGCGACAAGTGCAATCCACTTGCATCTGTATTGGCATGTTTTTAACTCCTAAAAAACTGTGCGACGCTTATCTGTTCAATTCGATGAACAAATTACAACAGATCAGTAGCACAAAACTTACCGGTTACGCAACGATTCTACAGACTTTCGGAAGATACCACAATATTGAATGAGATCACCAGCCAGACCCAGATCTATCGCGAGCAACCTCAGATTCGCCCTTTCGCAGCTTCATAAACCTGGCTTTTATCTCTCCTCCCAACTGCAATCACCGTTACGAACAGAATCTCATCCTCAACACGATACACCAGACGATAGCCCATGCCCTTCAGCTTGATCTTGTAGCAATCGGGCATTCCAGACAAAGCGGCTGATGGCACTCGCGGATTTTCGAGACGTTCAGCAAGTTTTTTCTTCAATGGAATTTGTACGCTTCCGTCAAGTTTTTTCCATTCACCAAGAGCCAACTCGTGAAAACGCAATTTATAGATCATCGAGTGTTACCTCGACGAATGGCCCGCCAGAGCGCTCACGCACCAGCTTTGCATCCTCAAGATCCTCAATGTATGCGACAAGCCGTTCATAATAACCGGCCGGCAACAGGTACGCTTCCGGACGGTTATGGTTCATGACCGCCACCGGCCCGTCATCTGCCTGTTTGAGTATGCCGGCAAAATTTCGTTTCAATTCGGTAACGCTGGTACTCATGGTTGCAAGAATAGTGTTCATAACTGACCTCATGCCAAAATAGATGCCTAAATCAGTGCTAAATATAACACCTAAACAATGTAAAGACCAGATGCTTTTTTTTGCAACGATGTGATCTTGAGTTCCAGGATAAGCAAACCAGCTCTACAACGTCAAATCCGCATGTCCATGGTACAATTCATCCCTCTCTTGCGATACTCCGGCATCCTCCAGATACTCTTCAAATCCCATCACGCGATCAATAACGCCGCCCGGGGTAATCTCGATAATCCGGTTGGCAATGGTTGAAACAAACTCGTGATCGTGTGAGGCGAACAAGACTACTTCCGTAAACGCAATCAAACCATCGTTCAGAGCGGTAATGGATTCCAGATCCAGGTGGTTGGTAGGCTCATCCAGAATCAGGGCATTGGCGCCGGTCAGCATCATGCGTGACAGCATGCAGCGAACTCGCTCGCCGCCGGACAGAACGCTGGTTTTCTTCATGGCCTCCTCACCGGAGAAAAGCATTCTGCCGAGAAAACCACGGGCAAAGGTTTCGCCTTCAGTGGGGGGGGAGTACTGGCCCAGCCATTCGATCAAGGTCAGGTCATTTTCAAAGTAGGATGCGTTTTCCTTCGGGAAATAGGCGCTGGTAATGGTTACACCCCAGCGAAAACTGCCGCTGTCCGGCTCCATCTCGCCAGCCAGAATCTGAAACAGGGTCGTTCTGGCCAGAGTGTTGCCCCCCACAAAAGCGATTTTGTCCCCCTTGCGGACGATCAGATCGAGCTTGTTCAACACCAGAGTGCCGTCGATCTCCTTTGTTAACCCCTGAATCTCCAGGATGATGTCTCCGCAGGGGCGCTCGGGCTTGAAAACGACATGCGGATACTTCCGCGAAGATACCGGCATATCCTCCAGGGTCAGCTTGTCGAGCAGCTTTTTCCTCGATGTGGCCTGTTTAGCCTTGGAGGCGTTGGAGCTGAAGCGTTGGATGAAGGCTTTCAATTCTTCAGCTTTTTCGGAGACCTTGCGGTTTTCGTTCTGCTTCTGCTTCAGATTCAGCTGGCTGGCGTGATACCAGAAATCGTAGTTGCCGACATAGGTCTGAATCCGGCCAAAATCAATATCTGCCGTGTGAGTACAGACCTGATTGAGGAAGTGGCGGTCATGGGAAACGACTATGACCGTATTGGGAAAACGGAACAGAAAATCCTCCAGCCAGGAAATTGATTTAAGATCCAGGTTGTTGGTAGGCTCATCCAGCAGCAGCACATCAGGACTTCCGAACAGGGCCTGAGCCAGCAGCACCCGCACTTTGTCGCCCCCCTCCAGCTCCTTCATCTTTTTACTGCGCAATTCTTCCGGTATGCCAAGACCGTTCAGAAGCACGGCCGCTTCGGACTCGGCCTCGTAGCCGTTCATTTCGGCGAATTCGCCTTCCAGTTCGGCTGAACGGACACCGTCGGCCTCGCTGAATTCAGGCTTGGCATAGATCGCATCCCTCTCGACCATGACATCATAGAGTTTTTTATGCCCCATGATGACGGTGTTGAAGACCGTTTCCTCATCAAAAGCGAACTGGTCCTGGCGAAGGACGGCAATTCGCTCTCTGGCTCCGACTGTGATTTCACCTTTATCGGCATCAATCTCCCCCGCAAGAATTTTGAGGAAGGTTGATTTGCCGGCTCCGTTAGCGCCGATCAGGCCGTAGCAATTACCCGGAGTAAATTTGATATTTACATCTTTGAAAAGAATTCGCTTGCCGTAGGAAAGTGTGACATTGGATGCTGAGATCATGCTGTTTTAATGCTCCTTTTTAGAAAATAAAAAACCACAGGGCCTGGTGACCGCTGTGGTTCACAAACACGTTACATATAGCATGGTTAGCCTAGTGGGTGCAACATCAATCTGGAAGCTGTTCGCTAGACTCCTCGGACAGTGCCCCTGCCCCCCTCTTTGGCTTTGTACATGGCAATGTCCGCCGCTCTGACCAGCTCGGCGCCGCTGTCCGCATCATCCGGATATGTGGCCACACCAAAGCTGGCGGACAACTGTAATACCTTCTTGTCGTCGGACATGAACCTGGTGTTTTTCATAACCTCAAGCAGATTTTCCGCCATTACAACCGCCTGCTCTTTTCCGGTATGGGGAAGAATAATTGCAAATTCATCTCCTCCGTAGCGGGCAGCCTTGTCTGATGATCGGATGTGGCTGCCGATCAGCTTGCCGAATTCTGCCAGCATGCGGCTTCCCACCAGATGACCATATCTGTCGTTAATGCTTTTGAAGTGGTCAAGATCCAGAAATACAAGTGATATTTTTTCCTTGTAGCGCCTGGTGCGGTTAAGTTCATTTTCAAGCAAGGTCCCAAAGTGTCTTGAATTATAAAGACCGGACAGGTCGTCAGTTATCACCAGTTCGCTTATCCGCTCGTAATTGCGGGCATTATCCAATGCTATTGCGGCAAAATCGGCAATGGCCGAAACCAGCATTATATCGCCTTCATCGAAATCGACCTCTTCCAGACTGTTGATGAGCTCAATGACCCCGATTACCTGCTCTTTTATTTTCATCGGTACACAGACTATTGACCGGGTTGTAAAAGACATGCTTTCATCAATCTGGACGGCGAAACGGGTATCCTTGCTTACATCCGGTATCAGGAGCGGCTTACCGTGCAAAGCCACCCAGCCCGCAATCCCTTTGCCCCGTTCCAGACGGTATCCCTGCAACTGTTCACCAACCGGAGAAACAGCAATTTCAAAAACAAGATCACCGGACTTCAGATCGACCAGGAGGAGTGACCAGGCTTTGGGCCTGATCAATCGCTCGACCTGTTTCATGATAGTTTCGAGAATGTCGTGAATTTCCAGACAGGAGGTCAGCGCCTTACCGATTTCGATCAGTGAAGCAAGTTCTTCCTTACGTCGTTCCAGCAGCCGCTGAAGTGAAGCTGTGTCACCTGAACGCATGAGTTATTCTCCGCACAAAGCCCCTAATATTTTGCAATAGGAAGAAGATACCATTATATATGATAAAATCAACCCCTGAGGGCATTGTTAACATGAACTGCCCAGACTGCATATGAAAAGGATCAACATGAACCGGAAACAGGCCGATTTCGAACAATTAATGACCATCATGCGGAGACTTCGGGGACCGGGCGGCTGTCCCTGGGATGCCGAGCAGACTCATGAAAGTCTTACCCGCTACCTGCTGGAGGAAACCTACGAGGTGATCGAGGCTATTGATGCCAAATCGCCCGAGCATCTCAGGGAAGAGCTTGGCGATTTGTTGCTGCAACCGGTTTTTCATGCCGTAATTGCCGAGGAGGCGGGTCATTTTAATATCGACGACATCATCGGCACTCTTTGTGAAAAGCTTGTCAGGCGGCATCCTCACGTTTTTGGAGATCTTGATATCAGCGACAGCAATGCCCAGATAGAAAACTGGGAGCGGATCAAGAAGGAGGAAAAGGGAGCGGAGCGTAAATCAGCGCTCTCCGGGGTGCCTCCGCATCTGCCGGCTCTTCTCAAGGCACACAAGATTTCAGAAAAAGCTTCGCGCGTCGGTTTCGACTGGAATCATTCTGATCAGGTCTTTGCCAAGGTGCTGGAGGAGCTGCACGAATTTGAAGAGGCCTGGGCAGGAGGAAATCAGGAGCGCATGGAAGACGAGCTGGGTGACCTTCTGTTTGCTATTGTCAACCTGGGCAGGTTTCTGTCGATTAATCCCGAAGAGGCGCTGCGCA
>JACRCG010000243.1 GCA_016219145.1 Deltaproteobacteria bacterium
TCCTGGTATGGAAATTGGGCAGCAAGTCGTTCCCATGCTGCAATCTCTTCAGCTGAAAAAAACGCCTCGCTGTCAGCTCTTGTCTGATTCAGTCTGGGCGCCAACTCGGCGTAGGCGATCCGGAAGCGTTCGATTCTTTCGCGGGCTTTGCTGGTACTGCTGTTATCCCTGATTTCGTACTTTTCGCCGGTCTGGTTGTACATGGTGCTGTAGGCTGAGAATTGAACTCCAAGGTTGTACCTGTAAATTCCGATCGATGAGGCAAGGTTTTTTAGTCTGGGCATCAGCATGGCTGTGTTGACGGCACCTTTCCACCCTTTGAACTCGTTGTTCGCATTTTTCAGTGCTTCCGGCAGCTTGATGATTGCGGCTATAATCTTTGTGAGCGCGGCTGCTGTAAAGTCAGCTCCGGCAACAGACGCCTGGTAAATTTTGGCGGATAACTTTCCGTAGTTTCTTCGGGCTATCTCCAGCTCATCTCTGGTCAGGTTGATCTGGAGTGATTTTTCAACTTCATCACCACGCAGTCCGGTATCCCGGCAGGCTGCGGGAACAACGGATCCTGCACTGGATTTGCGGATCCAGGCATCACATTCCCGGTATCCTCTGGCCATCAGGTCGGCTTTCTGTTCCAGTTTTGCGAGTTCCTCGTTGTTGCCGGATACCGTGCCGTAGGCCATCAACGCGTTGCGATAAACAAATTCGTTCTGATTGTCATGCTTTTTACTGACGATCGGAAAGGCAATCTCGTCCGGATTACTCCGGAAATAGTCCAGATAAGCCCTGTTCAGCTCACGGTCCAGCAACTGGTTGCGATCTTTTATCATAATGTAGAGCGGGGATGTTGGGCGGGGGAAGCCTGTTTCGTGATCATAGGCTGTTGGAACAGTTACGCCGAAATATGCGCCGCTGCCGGACAAGGCCATGCTGATAGAGTTCTCGGCGCTGGGAGCCTGGTACAGTTTTTCCGGCCAGCTTTCTTCCTCCGATATCGGAGCTTCCAGAAGCAGGCGGTTAGAGGTTTTTATCGCCAGGGCGGCACTTTCAAAGGAATCGATCGTTTCGCTGATGGAGGGTGGGGTAATTGCGCTTTCGGCGACAGCGACCATGGTTGCGCAGCCGTTCAGCTGGACCAGACAGGCGATGGCTATCAGTGGGCAAAGGAAACAGGAGTATTTCATGAAAGACCTCCGGCAATATCCATCTAAGCGGAAATAGTCTATCTCTTGAATATGACTCTGCTGCTTTCGATTTCCGGATTGTATCGTTTCAGTTCCGGATCTTTCTCGAAGGTGTCGATCAGCAGGTCAACCAGGTCACTGATCTTGCCGGTATAATATACATCAATGGTCAGATCACTCTTGCCTCTGCCCTTCTGGCTGACATTTTTTAGCCCCTTGATGTCGCTTTTCAGCAGCTTGAGTATCTTGCGTTCAAGCTTGTAGTTTCCAGCTGTCGGAAAAACCACTTCAAGACGGACGCCTCGTCTCTCCTGGGTAATAGTCTTGGTGTTAAGAGACTTGACCACTTCGTTGGCAAATTTTTTACCACCTTTGATGGCTGCCATTCTCAGGGCTGCCTTGGGTGACTCGGAGGATCTTACCCTGGCAAGGCCGTCGATGTTGCCCTCCCACATCAGGTCACGACTGGCGATACTGACGGTTTTTCCGGTCATCAGGGCGTGATAGGAACGCATACTGCCGTCACGGGTAACATCGATATCCACCTTGCCGATCACTACCCATTCTCCCAGACCGTCAAGCTGGCCAACCAGTTTGCTGTAATCGGCTTCCTCAGACAGCGATTCCAGGCGTTTGACCTGTTCTTCAGAATCGATAACGGTATATTCGGCCGCAGTCAGAGTTCTTCTTATTTCGGCACGGACATTGTCGAGGACGACCGGAGCATCACCGGTATCCATTTTACCGGGGATGATGACTACAAAAATCCGGCGTTCCTCATTTTTGCCGATTACCAATCCCTGCCGCTTCAAGTAGGCGCGCACTTCCTCCTCATTAATCGTTACTCTGATCCGGGCCTGTAACTCTTTTAAAAACACCCCGCCTACGACGCTCTCAAGAACCTCCAGATCCTGAATAAATTTGTCGTCGGCTGTGATGTTCATATTTGCTGAACGATCTTTGTAGACATCATTCATGTAACTGCGTAGAGCCTGCTCCCTGGCCCGCTCTTTGGCCTTGTTCAGGGCGCTGTATTCGTCGTCCTCCACTTTCACCGTGACGGTCTCGGTATAAGTGCGGGTTTCGGCCAGTGAGAGCGAAGGCAGGATCAATACGGCAAAAGCCGCCAGGAAAATAGCAATGTGTTTCATAATGGATTTCTCCTTCACATAAATTATCGTCTGCTACTGCCGCTTCCAGCTGCTGCGGGCTCCTTCGGCGCGGATCTTCTTCAGCGTCCAGCCAAGTTCCCTGGAGGTGCGGATTACGTCGCGGTCAAGCTGGTCACGTTTGCCTTTGTAAGTGGCTTCAAAGGTGGTCTTGCCGCCGCCTGATTCGACCTCTTTTGCGCTATTTACCAGCGGGAATTTTTCAAGCATTCCGGTGAATCTGGCAATATCCTCAGAATCATCCATCCCATCGATGACGACAGTGTAGAGCGCACCGTTCTGCTGCATGTCCATCCAGTTCTTCTGGATGATCTCGACCATTGGATTTACAATCTTTTTACCGCCATCACGAGCCGCTTTTTCCAATGCGCTTTCAATTGTCTGGCCATTGCCGGCCTGTTCGACAAGTTTACTGGTTATAACCTGTGAACGGGTATTATCGATCAGCTGGCTCTTGATCCTCAAGAGCACTCCCTTGCCGACCGTCCCGTCCCTGACAGTGCCGCTGACACTGTAGAGCAGGCTGTATTCGGCATTGAATTTAAGTCCGTAAGCGGCAGCCTTGTTCAGGTTTGTATTAATTTCGTGAGTAGTTGCCACTTGTTGGGCAAATCTCTCGGCAGAGGCCTTGTCAACCACCCGGAATTGTTTGTCTGTAAGGGTTTCGACGATGCTGTTGTATATTTCATCTAAAAAATCTGCGCTCTTGAAAATCTGCGCTCCTTCATTTTTTTTGCTGAGAGCCACAAGAATGCGGGGATTCCCAACGTTATTACGCAGAATGGTTAAGGCGTCGATGTCGCCCTTGATCGTTTTGTTGTCAACCTTGGCAGATATGGTCACCGAAAAACCGTTTTCTGTCCGGCCCTCTCGGATGATTTTGTAGCTTGAGACATAGCCTTTGCTGTGCGACAGTATCTTGTCTTCCACCAGCGCCGAATCGACTACGGTTGTGCTGGAAGTCAGGTAGGCGCCTACGCCTTGCTCAACGGCACTGCGCATGGCGCTGACCAGCGCCTGTTCCTTGCTGGGACCTTCACCGGCGGCTTCCACCACTTCAGCCATGGCATGGGAAAAGCAGCTAAGCAAAACTGCCAGTGTCAGCAAAACAATCTTGTTCATAATTGCACCTCTCTGACTTGATCTTGATTTGTTACAACATGAGCCCGACACTGATCCTGCCGGAATCAATAGTCGTCAGATGATCCGCCACCGTCAAAGTCGCCTCCGCCGCCGGAAAAGCTGTCGCCCCCTCCGGAAGAACCGCCCCCGCCGCCGTAAAAGCCGCCACCCCATCCACCGCCCCAGCCGCCGCCGAAAAAACCTCCACCCCCTCCGCCGCCGAACATGCCTGATGCCAGCATGCCTAGAATAAAACCGCCAACCAGACCTGCAGCGGCCAGCAGAAAAAGAGTCAGCAATCCCATGCCGGGAAAGGCTAGAGATGCAGCCAGCGGCAGGCCGACAGCACCGGCGGCGCCGCCCAGATAACGGGAGTAAAGCCCAAGTATAACGGCAACAACGGCGGTCAGCAGGAAAAGGGTGAGA